>JBDRPR010000076.1:0-13167 GCA_043826845.1 Bacteroidota bacterium | reverse complement strand
GCCCTTATTAACGATGCTTTTAAGTTCTTCAACTTCCGACTTTGTCAATTTGATTGTATAACGTATCATATGCAAATGTTTTTGCAAAGATAATACAATATTTGATATATACGTCATATTATGCTTAACATAACACTAGTATAATTTATCAGACTACAGATGGTGGTATAAATTGGAACACTATAAACCTCGGAAATGCAGCAAAATTTAAATCTTTCCACTTTGTCGATTCTATTGGGTATGTAGTTGGTCCTGATAATTTAGGGAGCGGTGATGATTGCATTCAAAAAACTACTGATTATGGCTTGACTTGGAGTCTTTTACCAGCTACTGGTTTTACATCTTACAATCCAAAAATTTACTTCCATAATGAATTTTTTGGTCATATAATAGGACTTTCATCTATATATACAACTATAAATGGTGGGCAAACATGGTCAGAAGAAATGTTATCGCTGACAATAATGAATAATGATATTGATTTTATAGATTGTTTAGGATTTGTTGTCGGAGATTATGGAAAAATATTTAAAACAAATAGTTGTGGATTATCCACTTTTGTTGATGCCGGAAATGATATAAACCTGTTTTGTAATGAATCCATTACGCTAAATCCGACTATTACATATATGGGTTTAGATACACTTACATATTCCTGGTCTCCGTCATACGGACTTTCTGATACTACAATTTTAAACCCGGTTGCAAATCCGACTATTACTACAACATATTCTATATCTGTAACTGATGGATATGTAAGTACATCAGATTCTCTGACAATATATGTTGACAAACTTCCCGAACAGGAAATTTGTATGGTTACTGTAGATTCTGCTTATGGAAAAAATAAAATTGTCTGGGAAAAAGCTCAGTTGCCTATAGAATCTTATTATATATGGAAAGAAACTGTTATAGCGGGTACATATAATCTTCTGGAGGCTGTCCCATTCAGTTCAGCAGGTGAATATATTGATATAGCTTCAGAACCCAACGTACAATCGAATAAATATAAAATATCTGTGCTGGATTCATGCGGGTATATTTCAGATATGTGCAGCTATCATAAAACAATACATTTAAATGTATCACCGGCCATATCTCAGGGATATGCATTAACATGGGAGCACTACGAAGGATTTTCATTTGGTACTTATGTTATCTATAGAGGAGTAGATTTGGCTAATATGGACTCTATTGCTGCTTTATCATATAGTCCGGGAACATTTACTTATACAGATGTGAATAATATGACCAATGAAAGATATTATATGATTGCTGCTATAAAAACAGATACATGTTATGTTGTAAACGGAAGCAAAAGCACTACAACTTATAATAAAACTATATCTAATATTGTTGATATATATAATAACTCAATAAGTGATTATGGTCTGCCTAACAGATTCTCAGTATCTCCAAATCCATTTTCTGAACAGATTGACTTTGTATATGAAAAAAATTCAACTTACGAAATAAAAATTCTTAATGTTTTAGGTAAAGAAGTGCTTTCAACAATTGCTACATGTACAAGACATTCTGTTTCAACTTCTGCGTTACCATGTGGAACATATTTAATACAGTTAATATCTGAAGATGGCGTAGGGATAAAGAAAATGGTTAAGCAGTAGAGAAAAGTCTCAAGACCCAAATTCCAAATAAACAAAATCTGATTGACGATTTAAGATCAACGAATTTTGATTTTAGATTTCACTTCATCATCGCATAAAATCAGGTGCAGCGCACCGTCAATATCTGTAAAAAATCAAATAATGAGGGAATGAGGTGCAGCGCACCGGCAATCTTAAACCAGACAATCTATGTGAAACCTATGTGACCTATGTTCCTATTGTGGTAAAAAAAATACCACATAGGATGCACAGTAGGGCACATAGATAGAAACACATAGGATTTCTGTTACTAATTTTGAAAATTTGAAACTTGGAACTTGGAATTTTATATCTTACAATTCCTTTATTAAATATATGTAAACCGGAAAATGATCGCTATATCCTCCCATGTATGTATTACCAACATAAGTTCTGAAAGGGTATCCTTTAAATCGTCCGTCTTTTTGTTCAAGGAAATTTTTATTAAAGACTTTTGCTTTATAAAATTTAAAACTGCTTTTATCACTTCCAATAAATGCCGGAGTTAAAACCATCTGATCAAAAAGATTCCAGCTATCTTTATACGCCAACGAACCGATTCCCTTTTTATAAAGTGGCAACATTGCATTAAATAAATATCCCTGTGAAAATAAAGTCGAATCATCAGTTGCTTTTAAATGTTCTTTTAAACTTGAATTAACAGGGTCGTCATTTAAATCACCCATAAGAATAATTTTTGCCTGAGCATCTGTATTCAATATTGAATCTATTAAAGAACGGGAAAGATCTCCTGCTGCATTTCGTAGTGGGCGACTGCGCTTTTCTCCACCTCTTCTTGACGGCCAGTGATTTACAATAAAATGCATCTTTTCCCCGTTAAATTTTCCTGATACTACCAATTGATCTCTTGTAAGAAAATCATCCATACCAGCTATTTTCAATTTGGCTGAAACAGAATTGGTTACTTTAAAATATTCCGGACGATATAGCAATGCTACATCAACACCTCTGCGGTCAGGTGAATGATAATGCACAATTTTGTAATTGTATTTTATTAGTTTATCACATTTCACAAGATCTTCCAGTACTTCTTTGTTTTCAATTTCAGAAACACCTATTATTGCCGGTGGTTCCTTTGTAAGATCTGAACCTATCTGACTTATTACATCTGCCATATTGTTTAATTTTTCAAAGTATCTTGCAGAATTCCATTTTTTTGGTCCTGAAGGAGTGAACTCAGTATCATTTATTTTATCAGTATCTAATGTATCAAACAGATTTTCTAGATTATAGAAAGCAATACAACCTATTTTATATTGTTTTTCAACTTGTGAAAAAGAAGTTGAAGATATTATTAACAAAATAAATAATTGACAATTAAAGAGTATTGATAAAATTTTATAAAAAGATAATTTCATTATGATTTCGTTTAAATATTTAAGTGTAATTTTAGAAAAAATTTGTTGTTACAAAATTAGGTATATATTAAATTATCCTGAGTTATTTCATATTAAAATATTCACATAATATTTTTAGGGGTTTAAGATGTTTGATTTGAGGAGATTTATTGCAAAAAAGTAAAAGTTTATTGATAACGTACATGAAAAAATTTATTCTTATTTTATTTATTATAAGCTCAAATTGGTTATTATCTCAGAATATTGAGAAAGTGAGTGCTGATTATAGTATGACAGGAAGAATATCAAAATTAAGCAAGGAATTAAATTTGTCATATATGGATGGAGCAAAAGCTTCGTCTATATACGAAGGTTTGCTGATAGCCTATAATAAAAAAGGAAATGAATTATTTAATAATACAAAATTTCAGGAAAAGTTTTTATCAAAACTAGGCAAATCACTGCAACTTTCTGAAGAAGATTCTGAATTATTGCCATTAGTGTATGAGTTATTCAAATCTGATATGCTTAAAAGTATTGATGGAATTGAACAGAATAATTTAACCGATGAAAGTAATGATGAATCTGCTGAACAATTAAAAGTGAAATATAAGGAAATGGCTGATGCTGAAAAGAACCTTGCTGAAAAAATAATATTAAAACAAAAAAATCTGGAAAAAAATAAATTACAGACGCACTCAGAATATCCGGAAAACAACAAAACAAATCAAAATGAATTGGTTATAATAAAACAAGATGAAAATGCAAACATTCAAAATATAAAGGATGAAGAAGTTGCAACATCAGATACACATATAGAAGTAGTTCAGGATAATTTTACTGAAATACAAGTCCAACAAATTGAATCTCCTGATTCCGCAAAAGAAGATATTGTTGAAATAATTTATGTTCATATAGATACGATTCAGCAAGAGACAGATATAATCGAGAATGAAGCAGATATAATTAATAATACTGAACCCAATGACTCAATAAAACAAGATCAGGAAAACCTGGCACAAACAGATAATCAAATTAATAATCAAGGAGAGAATATTGACAAGGATACCGATAAAGAAATTTCTGATAATGAAAATCTACCTTCATCCGGAAATGTAATTTCTGCATCAGAACTTGAGGAAGAAGAAGAATCGCAAGACATGTCTGGTTTGCTTCAATCTTCGGAAGATATATTTGTCTCTACTGCTGGTTATTCTTTTGGTCCTGCACGCTTTAGAATAAGAGGGTATGATTCTCGATTTACTTCAGTTATGTTAAATGGAATAAATGCTAACGATGTTGAAACAAATCGTGCATATTGGTCATCATGGGGAGGGTTAAATGATGCTACAAGAAATAAAGTTGTTGATTATGGAATTTCACCTGTTTCAAATAATTTTGGTGGTATTGGAGGTGTTTCAGATATAATAACCAGGGCTTCTTCATTCAACAAAGGAGTAAAAGCAACTTATTCAGCAACAAACAGGAGTTACAGAAACAGGGTTATGTTTACTGCATCAACAGGGTTGATGCCAAATAACTGGGCAGTTTCATTTTCAGGTTCAAGAAGATGGGCGCAGGAAGGATATGTTGAGGGTACATTTTATGATGCATGGTCTTATTTTCTGGCAATTGAGAAAAAGATAAACAATAACCACAGCTTGGGACTAACTTTTTTCGGAGCACCAACAATTAATGGTAAATCAAGCGTAGCAACTCAGGAAGTATATGATCTGACCGGAACAAATTTTTATAATTCAAACTGGGGATATCAGGATGGTGAAAAACGCAATGCCCGAGTCGGAAATTTTCATAAACCAATGATAATTCTAAATCATTATTGGGATTTAAACGAAAAAACGGATATAACTTCAGGTATTGGATATTCTTTCGGCAGAGGAGGGACAACAGCTCTTAACTGGTATGATGCATCCCATCCAAGTGAACTAGGGGTTTATACTAATGTACTGGATCCTGGTTACAATGATCCCCGTCCTGATTATTACCGATTTTTACCGAGTTATTGGGATGAAGAAAATGAAACCATGTTTAACCTTCTTACTGATGCATGGCAAAACGATGAAAATTTTCGTCAGTTAAACTGGGATTATTTTTACTTTGCCAACAGAAAAAATCTTTATTCTGTTGAAGATGCAGAAGGCACATTAGGTAATGATATAACAGGCAACAGATCAAAATATATCATTGAGGATAGAAGAAATGATCATAGCAGAATAGATTTTTCCTCAAGTTTTATTAATCATCTGACAGATAAAATTGATTTATCAGGTGGCCTAAACATAAATTTTTATAAGGGTTATCATTTTAAAGTTGTTGAAGATTTATTAGGCGGTGACTACTGGCTTGATATTGATCAGTTTGCTGAACGAGATTTTCCCGGTGAAGAAGCTGTGCAATCAAATCTTGATAACCCAAACCATGTAGTATATGAAGGAGACAGATTTGGATATGATTATGTTGCGAATGTAAATAATTATAATTTATATGCACAAAGTGAATTTTCATATGAAAAAATTGATTTGTATTTTGGTGCAAAATCGTCATTTTCTGAATTCTGGAGAACAGGTAATATGAGAAACGGGACATTCCCTAATAATTCACTTGGTGATTCTGAAAAACAGAGTTTTTTAAATTATGGAGTAAAAGCAGGTGCCAATTATAAAAGTACCGGCAGACATTTTATCACTTTAAATGGGGCTTATTATACTCAGTCTCCTAATTTTATGGATTCATATATCTCTCCACGTACTCGTGATCATATTGTTGATGGTCTGACTAGTGAAAAAATTCTTTCAGGTGATATCAGTTATATTATTCGCACTCCATATTTAAAAACCAGAATAACCGGTTATTACACCAGTTTTAATGATGAAGTATATAACAGAAGTTTCTATCATGAAGAACTAAACAGTTTTGTTAATTATATTATGACTGATCTTAATAAATTAAATACTGGTATTGAGTTAGGAATTGAAGCAAAATTGACTCAAACAATAACTTTTACAGGAGTTGCAGCAAAAGGAAATTATATCTATAATTCACGACCAAAAGTTACTATTTCGCAGGATAACAACTATGATATAATAGTAGAAAACAGAACAGTTTATTTAGAAAATTATAAAATCGGAGGGTTCCCTCAATCAGCATATTCTGCCGGTTTTAAATATTGGTCTGCAAAATATTGGTTTGCAGGATTTAATTTTAATTATTATGATGATATCTATCTTGATGTAAATCCTGACCGCAGAACAATAGAAGCATTACAAGGTGATGATGAGAATATGCAGGGAATAGTAATAAGTGATCCACAGTGGAATGAGATGCTTGCACAGGAAAAACTTGATCCGGGTTTTACAGTTGATATATATGGGGGCAAATCATGGAAAATTAAAGACTATTATATAAATTTAAATGTAAGTATGAATAATTTATTGAACAATCAGGAATTAGCAATAGGAGGATATGAACAACTCAGATTTGACAGGTTGGATCTTGGAAAATTCCCATCGAAGTATTTCTATTTGTACGGTAGAGGTTATTATGTAAATTTAAGTTTTAGATTTTAAATATTATTTTTATGAAGAAAATTAAAGATTTATTGATTATTGGTTTGTTTTTATCCGGATTGTTGTTTATATCATCATGCGTCAAAAAGGAATTTGATGAACCACCACCAATAAATATTCCAGTTGGAAATGTTTTGACTATTGCTGATTTATATCAGATATATCAGGATAGTATTGTTGCAGTCAGTGGTGTGTCAACATATAAGTTTTCTAAGGATTATTCGGTTTTTGCTGTTGTAACTATGGATGATAAACTCGGAAATATATATAAAAGTGCTTATGTTGAAGATGCAACACATGCCATTAATCTTCATTTATTAGCTTCAGGTGGCTTATATGAAGGAGATAGTGTCAGAATATATCTTAAAGGGTTGATTTTAGGAGATTATTCAGGAATGCTCCAGCTTGATTCTGTTAATATAGACAAGCATATTTTTAAACAAGCCACATTAAAGCATAAAACTCCAAAACTAGTGACAATTTCAGAAATTATTTCCAACAGCACAAATCCTGAGTATAAAGGTAAGTTATTAAGAATTGACAGTGTTGAATTTGTTAGTTCTAATGCAACCTGGGCTGATATGGATAATCAAATTTCAATAAATAACATTATTCAGGATAAAGATAAAAATCAATTAATTGTTCGCACAAGCGGATTTTCAAGTTTTGCAGGAGATTCTCTACCAAAAGGTAATGGGACACTTATTGCTATATATTCTCCTTATAATACTGATTTACAACTATATGTCAGAGACCCAAAAGAGCTAAACATGACAGGGGAACTATTGGTAAAACCTGATTATTTGTTTAAAGATTACAGCGATGGAGATGTTTTTTCCGGGGGATGGACTGAACAAAAGGTTACAGGAAGTGTTGGTTGGTTAATATACAGCGGAAGCAATCCTGCTGCTCAAATTAAAAACTTCAATGGATCTGTAAACATTGCTTGAGAAACCTGGATGATTTCGCCTTCTGTTAATCTATCTCAAGCAATTACTCCTGTATTATCTTTCAGAAATGCAAGCGGATATGACGGTGCAGAGTTAGAACTCTGGATTTCATATGACTATGATGGGATAAGTTTGCCTTCCACTGCAACCTGGTATCAAAAGCAATTCACACTATGTCCTCAGGATCCATTTTGGACTTGGACAAGTTCTGGAGATGTAAATCTTTCAAACTATAAGTACAATAGCGTTTATGTTGCATTTAAATATACAGGCTCAAGTGCAGATGGACGAACATGGGAGATTGACGATATTGTTATCAGTGAACAATAAAACTTATCATTATATTTAATAATTATTAGATATCATAATTGGAATTTTGTAATTTTGCAACCAAATTAAAACTTAAAATATGAAACACATTTTTACTCTTTTTATTGGATTTTTTGCATTTGTTTTATTAATGAATGCACAAATATTTCAAAGCAATTTTGAAAACTGGACAGCTGGAAACCCTGATGGATGGGTAGGTATCAAAACTAATATTGAATCAGATAGTATTATACAGATTACTACCGGAGCAACTTATGGAAGCAATGCATGTAAACTGGTAAATACAGAATCAACTCATAAAAGGCTTACAACTCAACCCTTGTCTGTAACAGCAGGTGAAGCATATGAAATTAAATTCTGGGTCAAAGGTAAAGGGAACATTAGAACAGCCTTGTATGATGTTGATTATGGCAATTATAACGCCTATATTAATGTTGATGCTGCAACTTGGACTCAGTATTCCCAAACAGTGACTGCAGCTGCTTCATCATCTTCTGCTGAATTTATTATATCAGTTCAGTCAACAGTTGCAGCTAACGATCATTTACAACTGGATAGTGTCGCTATTGTACCTACAACAGTTAATTTTGTGTCAATATATGATATACAGGGACAAGCTGCAACTTCTCCATATAACGGGCAGGTTGTGAAAACCAGAGGAGTTGTTACTGCATTACATTACGACTTTGAAGGTGGCACTTATAAAGGTTATTTCATTCAGGATGGAGCAGGACAATGGAATGGTATGTATGTGTACAGCACCACAGTCACTCCTGCAATTGGTGATAGTGTCAGCGTAACTGCAACAGTCACAGAATTTAGCGGATTAACCGAATTAACAAGCGTTACATCAGTTATTTTAAACAGCGGAAATGTTCTACCTTCACCCACATCAATTACAACAGGAACTATGGCAGAAGGATATGAAAGTGTTTTAATCAGTCTTTCCAATGCTCAATGCACTGATGCTAATGCGGGTTATGGTATATGGATAGTTAATGATGGTAGCGGAGCTTTAGGTGTTGATGACGACATTTTCGCATATACTCCAATATTAAATGAGTATTATTCAATTACAGGGATCGGTCATTATTCGTTCAGTGAATATAAAATACTTCCAAGAAGCGTAGCTGATGTTATTTTAGGAATTAACGATATAAATAAAAATAATTTGATTAAATTATATCCAAATCCTTCTGTTGACGGAGTATTTTTTATTGAAGGAGCAATAATTAATGTATCAATTACTGATGCTCAAGGAAAATTTTTGTTTAATACCAGTAATAAAATTGATTTAAGCAATTATTCAAAAGGTGTTTATATTGCTAAAATACAGACAGAGAATGGAATTGTTCTTGAAAAAATTGTTATTGAATAAATTATCCGGCAGTTTGCAGACAGGATACTAAAAATAGAAATATCTTCTCTGCAACTTTACAATAACTGGTAAAACTTTTAATCCCGATAAATTTTGTTATCGGGATTTTCTTTTTTAAATTTCAAAGAATCGGTTATAAGAAATTTGCTCCATTATATGGAATTGAAACAAGTTTTAAAAAATCAGAATTCAAATAGGTAAAAATTTAATTAAAGACTATTCTTTTAAATATTTTTTCAGTGTATTTATCAGAACATCAGGCATTATTGGTTTTGTAATATAATCAGAACAACCTGACTTTAGGCTTTTTTCCTTTTCAACAGACATAGCAAAAGCAGTCTGTGCGATAATAGGAATATCAGGATTAATAGATTTGATTTTTTCTGTTGCTTCATACCCATTCATTCCGGGCATCTGAATATCCATTAAAACCAAATCAATTTTTGGATTTTTCAAAACCTGTTCTATTGCCTCCTCCCCTGTTTTTGCTCTTATCAGATTGACCATAGATTCAAAAAACATTTCTTCTAAAAACATGTAATTCATATTATCATCTTCTGCAATTAAAATAGTGTGGTTTTTCCAATTAATATTATTGTTAATGAATACTTTATTTTTTGTAATGTCATCTATTGAACTAACTGATTTATATGGCATAACAAAATAAAAAACGGATCCTTTATTAATATCTGATTCAACCCAGATTCTGCCTCCCATCAATTCAATGATTTTTTTTGAGATTGTCAGACCAAGACCTGTACCTATCCTTCTACTTTCATCAAAATTCGCCTGTACAAATCTTTCAAAAATTAAATTAATTTTTTCAGGTGGTACACCAATTCCAGAATCTTTCACATAGAACATCATATTGTCGGGATCGTATAAATTGAAACCAAAGGAAATTTCTCCTGATTGTGTGAATTTAAATGCATTGTTCAATAAATTTGACAAGATTTGTTTTAACCGATATTTATCTGTATTTATACAATATAACTCTTTATTTTCAGGCAAATTCATTTTAAATTGTAAATCAGGTGAGTTTTTGATTTTTAACTCTTCATTAAAATAAGTATATAATTCATTGAAAACATCTTTCAAGCAACATATTTCATTTTCTATATGAAGCTGATTTGCTTCAATTTTTGACAGGTCAATAATTTCGTCAATAAGATGTAAAAGAAGATCACTACTACGGTTTATTTGCTTTATGTATAGCTCCTTTTTATGAACAGTTAAATCTGGTTTTGTAAGGAGATTTGCAAATCCAACAATTGAATTCATAGGTGTTCTTATCTCATGACTCATGTTTGATAGAAAAGTGGTTTTCAACTTATCCGATTCTACGGCTCTGTCTTTTGCCTTAAGCAACTCTATTTCAGTCTGTTTTCTATCACTAATATCTTTAGTAATTGCAATAATATGAGGAGTATTATTAAGGTTTATTAATCCGGCAGATATTATACCGGTAATGATTTTGCCATCTTTCCGGCGGAATTCCGCTTCCATATTTTCAACACTTCCATTTTTTTTCAACAAGTCGGTAAAACGTATTCTGTCTTCAGGATTTTTCCAGATTTTTATTTCGCTTGTATCTTTACCAATAACCTCTTCTTTTTTCCATCCTGATATATTTTCGAAACCTTCATTAAAGTCAACAGATTTACCTGTTTCAAGCAAACTGATATTTATCGCATCAGGAGATGTCTGAAATGCAAATCTGAATTTTTCTTCACTTTCCCTCAGAGATTGTTCAGCTTTTTTTCTTTTCGAAATTTCTCTTGTAACTCCATGTAAACCAATAAGTTTTTTGTTTTCATCTAAAGTAAGTGAAACGTTTAATTCTACCCATATTAGAGATCTATCTTTTTTTATAACCTGTGCCTCAATAATTTGACAATAATCATCAATATCCAAAATATCATTATAATATTTTGTCATTTCGGAATTAAAAAGTGACATTATATAGTTGTATGATTCTTCATGATATATCCTTTTCATTGGAAGTAATTTATATTCATCGGGAGTATATCCGAATGTTCTATATACAGATGGACTGATGTATGTCAATTCAAGATCTAAATTTCTGGTCCAAACAAGATCGGTATGATTGTCTGCGATTAATCTATACTTTTTCTCGCTCTCAATTAATGATAATTCAGCTTCTTTTTGTGAAGTAATATCCTGCACATTTGATAAAACAGCTATTATATTATTCATTTCATCGCAAATAGGTGTAAATGAATAATTGACAAATATTTTTTTATCCCAGTTAGTTATATAATACTTTTGATTTGAAACATTATGCCCGCTTATTAAGCAATTTGTAAAATCTTCAGAAAATCCGGAATCAATAAGGGGTTTAAATTTAAGGACATTAATGCTTTTTGTTGCCTCGAAGGATGGAGATCCGAGAATTCTGATTATTGCGGTGTTAGCTTCCAGAATGTTACCTTTTGTATCAAAGAGTAGTATTCCAATAGGAGAACTTTCATTCAGGTTTTTATAAAGATCTTCACGTTTTTTAAGCTCCCTATATGCATTCTGAAGAGTTCCATGAGTATTATTAAGCTCCTCATTAACTGCGATATATTCTTCATTTAGACTTTTATATTCTTCATTTTGAGAAGTTAGCTCTTCGTTTAGCTGTTTTAATTTAGTCTCCTTTTCTTTTATGCGAGATTCGAATTTGATCTGGTCTGAAATATCGCGTACTGTCGCCTGTACGTATTTTTCCTCATTAAATGAAAACACATTTAAACTTATCTCTGAGATAAATTCTTTCCCATTACTTCTTGTATGTGCCCATTTAAATCTTTGAGGATATCCTTTAATAGCTTTTTTAATATAATAAATCGCTTTGTTTTTTGAATTTTGCCCGTCAGGTTGGAGTTTCGGTGAAAATTCATAAGGAGAATGTTCAAGTAATTCTTCTTCAGTTCTATCAAATAATTCCTGTGCCTTTAAATTGCAATCTATAAATTTGTCATTTTTTAAAATAAATATTCCATCATTTGAAGATTCAAACAACGTTCTGAATTTTTGTTCGCTTTCCCTCCATGCTGAACCAATTTCATGTTTTTCAGTTATATCTGTAACAATTACAAGAACTTCATTTTTATTAATTGATGTCATTCTGGCATCATAATGTTTTCGCCCAATATCTGGTAAATTAAAAGAATATGAAAAATCAATTATTTTTCCGGTTTTTATTGATTTACTAATATTTAGTAATATTTTACGCGCATCATTTTTTGTAAAAGGAAGATCTGATATATTTTTACCAATAATCTGGTCAGGTGGAATTATTAATTCCTCTTCATTATTAGCTTTGAAAAAATGAAAATAACCTTTTCTATCAATAACAAATAAAAGATTTGGTATTAAACTAACCAGATTGTGTTTTTTAAGATAGTCCTGATTGCTTGTAATTGTCTTTTTTAAATTTGTGTTATGCATATGAATCAGGCTTTTGTCTGATTTCACTTTTTTTATATCTGCTGCCATTATTAATAAATTAATATACAATGAAGATAAATAAAAAAACAATTAGGTTGATTAAACTTTATTAAAAAAAATGAGATTAAGTTATTTACTGAATATCATTAATAATCATTTGATTCAGAAATTCAGTTACATATAATATATAAATGCTAAAATGTTTTTAATATTATTTTATTACTTTTGTTTAAACAAATTTGAAATAAAATGATTCAACGAATTCAATCAATATATTTGTTAATATCATTGAGTATAATAAGTGTTTTATTTTTTATTCCTTTGTCTGAATTTCTGGTTGATGGTGATGAACTTTACATTTTTAATTTATCAGGGATTTCATCTTTCAATGACAAGAATATTGTTCTTGCTAACACATTGCCTTTGTTAATTATTTGTTTATCAATATTAATATCAATATTA
>JBDRPR010000075.1:0-12936 GCA_043826845.1 Bacteroidota bacterium | reverse complement strand
AGATAGAGCTATTAGAGATTCTAATAGAACTTAAGAGTTAATCAAGAAAGAGATAGAGCTATTGGAACTACTAATAGAATTCAGGAATTAATAAAGAAAGGAATAGAGCTATTAGAGATTCCAATAGAATCTCTAATAACGCAGAAAATAGCAAATGATTATCTATGATAAATTAAGATAAATTTTACATATTTGCAATCTAAATCTCAAAATATGAAATCACTTGAAGAATATGATTTATTATTGAAAAAAATAATTGAGTTGGTTGAGTTAAAGAAAATTAGCGATGTGAATAAATATTATCGTATTGGGGAACTTATTAAACAGAACGGTAAAGAAGTTGGGAGAGGAAGCAATATAATTGAGAGGTTATCAAAAGATTTGCTGGAAAAATGTGGAAAAGGATTTTCTATCTCAAATCTTTCAAACATGCAACAATTTTATCAAAAATATAGAAATGTTCCTGTCCTGTATAAATATGCTGAAAAACTGGAATGGAATAAAAATATCACATTACTTAGCATATATGACTTGAAAGAAACAGAATATTATCTTAAATTTGCATCTAATGAAAAAATGAGTAATTCATCCTTAAAAAAGAAAATAGACGAAGGGGCTTATGATGAGTATATAAAAACTGTTGAAGATGATAATTACAAAATTGAAATTAAAAAAATCCGCATTCAAAATTACAAATCACTGGTTGATATAGAAATTCGAAAACCTTCCAGGTTTAGCGTATTTGCTGGTGCAAACTCATGTGGGAAATCAAATATTTTAGAAGCCTTGGAATTTTTGTTTCATTCCAGGAAAATTAATGGGAAAGAAGTCTTTAATGTTTTTGGTGGCGAAGAAGGGGTTTTAAATTACAATGAGCAATTAAAGAAAAACAAAAACTTGTTTATAAATATTGAACTTTCTGATCTGACTAATTTTACACTAAAATATGATGGAAAGGAACTTCAAAATGATTTTTCTGTTAGTGAAAAATTAAATGAGCAATTTTATTACTCATTTACACGCTTGTTTATTGAAAAATCAAAACGTAGTGAAAGTAAATTGAAATCCCCTGATAAATTATGGTTTGATGCATCTAATATAAGTAATATATTGAAAAATATCTTGATAGATACTAACAAAAAGGAAGATATTCTTGATTGGTTAAAACTGTTTATTCCAGGATTGAGCAATATAGAAATTAAAACTGACAACCTCAGTGGTAAAGAAGAATTATTAATCTTTGAAAAGGACTCTGATAAACCATTTACGGGTAATCTTATTTCTGACGGAACAAATAACATTATTGCATTATTGACTTTAATATATCAGGGAGATCATCCAAAGTTTTTATGTATAGAAGAACCCGAAAATGGATTAAACCCAAAAGTTATTAAAGAGTTTGTGAAATTATTTCGAAGGATCTGCGAAGAAGAAGGTCATTATATATGGCTTTCAACGCACTCGCAAACTGTTGTTTCTGAATTAATCTCAGATGAGCTTATTATTGTTGATAAGCAAGATGGCAAAACTCATATTAAGCAGTTTTCAGGGCAGAAGTTCGATAATATTTCCATGGATGAAGCATGGCTGAATAATATTTTAGATGGAGGGTTACCTTGGTGAAAAAAGTAAAAAAAATAGGTATTATATACGATGGCGAAACCGAGGAAATTATTTTTAAGTCTGCTACATTAAAGGATGTGCTTGGGGCAAGTAATATACAATCAGTTGGTGAGTATAAATATCAATCAGGTAAAATAAAAATATATTCGGAATCACTGAAAAATAAAGGTGCTGAAAAAATAGTAATTGTCACAGATATGGAGCAATTACCTTGTTATACAGAAGTAAAGAAAAGGTTTAATGCTAATGAAAGTCTTAGCGATATACATGAAATTATTATAGTAAAAAGAATGGCTGAAGCTTGGTTTATTGCGGATACTAAAACCATGAAAAAAATACTTAGAAAAGGGAGTAAGGAGAAATTAAATTATGCACCTGAAACCTATAACAACCCATATAATAAATTGTGTGAAATCATTTCACAAAATTCAAATAATAAGGAGAAAAAAAGATCATCAAAAGTAAAACTTGCTAAGCAGTTTATCGACAATGGTTTTTCCGTTGTTAATGCAGCAAATCATAGCAAATGTTCCAGTGCAAAATATTTCCTTAAGAAGTTAAAAGCGATATCGAAATCTTGAGATGCATTATTTTTTTCTGGTAATGTGGCAAAAAATAGATTGGTGTTTTTCCCGGTTAAACAGATAAATCTCACTCTATTTCTGCCCCAAAGATCAGCACATCAGATTCGTTAGAAAAATTATTAAATTCATTGCGAAGAAACTGATTTTGCTCAGAAAATGGCTGATTCAATATATACTGATTATAAAATGACTCGAATGAATCTGATACTGTATTATTTTTTATTGTTTCCAGACTGCCTGCCGTAAGCATATAAAGTTTTATTCCGGGCTTATAATCAATGAACTTGTTTGCAAATTCGCGACCCAGTTTATTGCTTGTCCCAATTGGCATAAGATCAGGTTCAATTTTCATTAAAGGGGTTTCATCAGAAGAATAATACACAGCAATATTTGCTCCTGCATATTCAATTGTCTTATTCTGATCATTGATTTTACAAATTGCAAGATTGAAATTATCGGAAATCCTATTTGTCTGTGTTTTACGGCGGAGAGAGCGTAAAAAATTGTTTCTTAATTTGTTAAGCATTTGAGCCGGAGAATAATCAGTTTTATCAATAATAAGTTCATTTAGCAACGACATACCGAGTATGCTCAGCAGTGCCCCTGCAACTCCTTTGTTCGATGGTTCGGCAACTGCAAAATAACCTGCATTATTTTTTACAGATGTCCAGTAAAAAACCCCACTAATATTTTTATGCATCTTGTGAACAAAAAAGTAGTTTTTTAAAATCTGTGTTCCATCAGCAAGATCCATAAATAATGCATTTTGAATCATGCTTGCATAATTCAGGCTATCGTTTATTTCTTTGTTCTGAAAAGTGATAATCCGTGTCTGATCCATAACCAATTGACTTTGCTCAGAAAGATCATTTTTTTGTTTCCAGATTTCTGTATGTTGAGATTCAAGTTCTTTTTTCTGTTTATTAATCTGTTTTGTCTGGAAAATTAATATTTTATTGGCAGATCTGATTTCTCTGTACATCCTTAACAGAAAAAATCCAAGAATTGCTATAACTGATATGGCAACAAATATTATTAAAATAAGAGTATTGCGTTTATTAATGACTTCCTGTTTTTTTAAAATCTCAATTGAAATTAATTTTTTATCTGTTTTAATAGTTTCAATCTCATTATCCTTTTTATCGGTTTCATATTTTTTTTCAATTTTTTCAAGCTGTATATCTGTAATCAGTGAATCTAAAATTATTTTAAGGGAATCATAATTTTTTATTAATTTAAGCGCATTATCAACTTCGCCCTCATTAAAACATTTATTCGCAGAATTGTAAATAAAATCGATTTGCTGCTGTTTATTTAATATATCTTTCTGAGTAATTTTCTTTTGCTGTATCGCACAATTACTTTCTGAAACCGATGTTATTATCAGAAAAATCATGACAACAATATTTGTCTGCAATTTATTCATTATTCAGTTTTACTCCTATTACCAAAATGTCATCAACCTGATCGTACTGATAGCTATCAGAACCCATCCAGTTTATCAGGGAGTTCTCCAGCAAAACTTTTTGCTTTTCAAGATCATGGGCTGACAATTCCAATAAAATTTCTTTAAACATTTTATATTTATATTTTTTCCCTGATGCACCTCCGAATTGATCAGCAAATCCATCAGAAAACATATATAGCAACGTATTGTTCTTATACTTAATCACTTTATCTGTAAAAGAAATATTTTTATGGTAATGAATTCCTATTGGCATTTTGTCGGGCTTTATTTCCTCGAGATTTTGCTGATAAACAATATAAATAGGATTGTTTGCCCCTGAATATTGAATCTCTTGTTTTTCAGTATTAATAACACACAAGGATATGTCCATACCGTCTCTTGTCTTTCCTGGCTCATTTGACTGGCGCAAAGAGATGATAATTTTATCTCTCATATCATTGAGAATTTCTGAAGCAGCTATAGTACGATTTTTCATGATAATTTCATTAAGATAAGCCATGCCGAGCATGCTCATAAGTGCACCCGGAACTCCGTGTCCGGTACAATCTGCTACGGCAATATATATCAGATCATTATGTTTGCCAAGCCAGTAAAAGTCTCCCGAAACAATATTTCTTGGTTTAAACAATATGAAGCACTCGGGAATAATAGATATTATAAGGTCTTCAGGAGGCAATATCGCCATCTGTATATTTTCAGCATAAAGGATGCTGTCGGTGATTTCATTTTTCTGAACTGTTATAAGATCACGTTGAGTTTCAATTTCTTCTTTTTGCTCATCAAGTAATTTATTGGCTTTGATTTTCTGACGGTATAAACGAAAAATAAAAATCAAAAAAACAAATACAACAAATCCCCCTGAAATTACCGTATATATGATAATTTGCTGAGAATTGATTTTTTCCTGACTGATCTGATTATCTTTTTCCAATATTTCTATTTCCTGTTCTCTTTGCTCAGTTTCGTAAACAGTTTTAAGATTTGCAAAGGTTTCCTGGCTTTCAACATTGAATATAGAATCTTTATATTTAATATGTTCTTTATAGTAATCGTAACTTTTTTTCGTATCGCCTGTTTCATCATATACATTTGCCAGTTCTGAATATATGTCTTTCAACTCATTTAATGCTCCTATTTTTTCAGCTTTTTTTAATGACAGGTTATAGTAATATATAGCATCGGAATTATTTCCCATTTTATTAAAGGCTTCACCGATACTGATTAGTGCTCCAATCTCACCCATTTTATTGTCATATTTTCCTTCTATTTCGAGCGATTTTTTAAAATAGTCAATGGCCATTTCGTAACTTCCCCAATGATAATAAACATCTCCAATGTTTTGATATGACCGGGCAATTCCCATTAGATTATTTCTTAGGATTTCAATGTCAAGAGATTGCTTAAACCCCAGGATTGCTTCGTCATACTTCCCTATTTCAACATATAACAGGCTTCGGTTATTAATTGCCAGCGACTTAGCTTCAAGATTGTTGACTTTTTCTGCAATTACCAGAGATTGATTATAAGCTTCAATGGCTTCATCATAATTTTTCCATCTTTTATAAATATTGCCAATATTACCCAGAGCAGTACTGATAGCATTCTGATCATCAATTTCGGTAAATATTTTAAGGGCTTTCTGATAGTTTTCCAAAGCTTTATTCAGGTCACCGATATTTTTGTAAATAACACCTATGCCATTTAATGATTTAGCCATACCTTGTTTTAAATCATGTGTTTCGCAGATATTCAAACTTTCTTCAAAATATTGTAAGGCTTTTGAGTATTGACTTCTTGAATAGTGACAAATGGCAATTGTATTCAAGGCTTCAACTTCTCTTTCATAATTTCCGGTATGTTTGGCAAGCAGAATGGCTTTTTTAGCATAAAAAAAGGATTTTTCAAATGAAATAAGATTATAATGCTTTGCCAATTCAATATTAGCATCAATTTGTTCAGTCACAGGTAATTTAGTTATTTTATTGTCAAGACTGTCAGGATCAAAATTTCCATCAGGAACTTGAAATGCAAGTAATATAAAAATCAATATTTGTGATATAAGCATTTAATATATTTTAAAACCTACAATAAGCACATCATCAACTTGTTGATATTTTTGCCCTATTTCTTCATCTAATATCCAGTTCTCAAATTTTTGATGAACTAATTTTTTTTGATTGTTAAAATCATCGTTACTAATCTGAATTACAAGATCTTTAAAATTTTTATATTTAAATTTTTTTCCGCTTTCACCACCGAACTGATCAGCATATCCGTCAGAAAAAAGATAGAATTTATCATCAGGGAAAATTCCTATTTCATGGTTTGTAAAAGGGGAGAATTTTTTCGAATAATAAACACCTACCGGCATTTTGTCTCCTTTAATTTCTATAATGTCTTTATTTCTTACAATATATAAAGGATTATTAGCTCCGGCAAACTCCATGATTTTATTTTCTTTATTAATAATGCAGATGGTCATATCTATTCCGTCTTTCAGTATTACCCTGTTATCTGAATTAGTGAAATGAGATGACTGGTGCAGTGAAAAAATTATAAAATCCCTTAATTGATTAAGGATATCGGCTGCACTTATATTTTCTGATTTTGTAATGATTTCGTTTAGAAAAGTAATACCAAGCATACTTATAAATGCACCGGGGACGCCATGTCCGGTACAATCGGCTGCAACAATATAAATTTTCCTGTCATTTTTTTCAAACCAGTAAAAATCACCTGAAATAATATCTTTCGGTCTGAAATAAATAAATGATTTCGGTAAAATATCCTTTATTGCATCATCAGAACGTAAAAGTGCTTGTTGCAGATTGGCAGCATAATTTATTGCTGTATCGATTTTCTCTTTTTGTTCTGCAATGTTGTCTCTTTGAATAATTGCATTATCTCTCTGAATTTCAATCTCATCTCTTTGCCTTTCTATTTCTTCTTTCTGGGCTTCAATTTCCTCTTTTTGCTGAATAATTTCCTCTTTTTGGAAAGATAATTTTCTATTTAATTTTTTCTTCTGTACAAACATAAAAAGTAGCATAAACAGAGAAATGAAAAATAATCCTGCACCGGATGATATAGACCAGATAAAAATCTGCTGGTTGGATTCTTTTATTTTTTCTTTTTCAAGCCTTAATTCTTTTATTTTCTTTTCTTTATTCAGAATTTCAATTTTCTCTTCCTTTTTATCAGTTTCATACCTGACGCGTATTTCCGATATCTGATCTCTCATTTTTTCATCAAAAACTGAATCTTTATAACAAAGATATTTTGTATAATATTCATATGATTTATCTGATTCACCCATTTCCTTATACAAGTCCGAAACATCTTTAAAAACAACCATAAGGTCGTTTTTAGAGCCAACTTTATTTGCAAGAATTATAACACGTAATAAGTACTCCATTGCATTTTGATGATACCCGCTTTTTGAATAACAATTACCAATATTTTGTAAACTTGAAATCATCCCAAATCTATCATTTATTTCTTCTTTCAATGAATATGATTTGATGAAATAATCTTTTGCAACTATATAATTTTCGCGTAAGGCAAATAATCTACCAATGTTATTATAAATTCTTGATATTGAAATTTTATCGTTACGTTTTTCAGCGATATTTAATGCTTTTCTTAAATAATATTCTGCTGTATCAAGTTTATTTTCCGCTACATATATGTTTGATATATTTATATAAGTATAAGTTATGCCTCTAATATCATTGAGTTTCTTTTTTAGTTCCAACGACTTATTATAATATTCGAGAGCATATTTATAATTATTCTGAAGATCATAGACCACGCCAATATTGTTTAAGTTTTTTGCAACTTCTGTGCTGTTCCCAAGTTTTTCATTTATTCTCAGCGATTCAAAGTAATTTTCAAGAGCTTTGTTATAATCACCTTTGAGATCATACGCAATCCCTATGATATTGAATGATTGAGCGATCCAATTATCATTTTTGTTTTTTTTACTGATCTCCAATGACTGATTCCCATATTTTAAAGCTTTTTCAGGATATACATTATTGAAATGCTTCGAAAGATTCCACAGAGCCTGTAATTTTGATGAATCATTTTCGGCATTTTGAAGGGCAATAAACAAACTATCAGAATTTGCAAATAAAGAATTTTGCATCGCCAGGCAACTAAAACAAAGCAGAAAAACAATACATTTAATATCCATTTGGCGACATCAAGGAATTAATTGCTAAAATTATAGAAATTCTGATAATATGCTATAAATATTAATGACCTTAAGGTAAATTTTATTAAAAAAATGTAAAAAAAATTTAAAATTATTTATTATATTTGTCGACTCAACTATTTATTGTTCAATTTTTTTAATTGAGTTGAAATAATTTATAGTCATAAAAATTTTATATTTTTGTAAATTATTATTTGACCTAAATGATATTTCAGGGAACGCTTTTAAAAATGAATTCAAGACTGGGAAATGTAGTTGACTACTACCTTCCCATTGGATGTACAGAAATCCATATAAATGAATTTCTGGGGAAAAGGATTACCCTAAAGTATCTTCAGAAAATTCATTGCATTCATTGTGGTGATGAGACCAAAATCTCTTATGCTCAGGGATATTGTTATAATTGCTATTCAACTATACCAGAAACAGATGTGGGAATATTGAAACCTGAACCTGAACAGTCGCATATAGAAAAGTCAAGGGACATGAATTGGTCCAAAAAAAACAGCCTTGTTGATCATTATGTGTATTTGGCTATTTCAAGTGGATTAAAAATCGGGGTAACGCGTCAGGTTCAGGCAATTACGCGTTGGATTGATCAGGGTGCATCACAGGCAATAGTAGTTGCTGTTACACCAAACAGACACTTAGCCGGAATAATTGAAATTATTTTAAAACAACAGGTTCCTGATAAAACTAATTGGCGAAAGATGCTTAGTAATGAACCTGATCTTGGAATTAACCTCAGAGAAGAAAAAGAAAAACTCATTACATTTTTTAACGATACTCAAAAAAAATATATTTCTGCTGATAACTGGATTACCGAGATTAAATATCCGGTAATGAAATATCCTGTTATGATAAAAGCTTTTAATTTCGATAAAGAAGAAGAATTTACAGGAGTTTTGACCGGAATTAAAGGACAATATTTAATGTTTGATAACGATTCTGTTATAAATATCAGAAAACATACAGGCTATTTCATGCAATTGATAATTGGATAAAGATTTTCTTAAAAGTTTTAATATTGTTAATCAGTAAAATAAAATTGGGTTTAACGAAATTGTTCAATAAACAGATGAATTTTGTATTTTTGCCCCTCATTTCAAATAAATATTCACTGTTTTGAGCATTTATTCAAATAAACAAAGATGGAAATTGTTTCTGGTAATTACTGCAATAATTATTGGAGTGTTGTCTTTATGGTACACTAACATTCTGGTAAATAAGCTGTCACATGAAGAACGCAAGAAGGTGGAACTCTGGGCTGAGGCAACCAGACAAATTATTCTTGACGATCAGAATTTTGGATTTCTTCTGGATGTAATTACCAATAATGAAACTGTACCGGTTATTCAAATCGATGAAAACGACAGTATTTTGTCTTTTAGAAATCTTGATTCAACTAAAGTCAAGGATTATAAATCACTCAGGGCACAGTTGGAAAAAATGAGAGACCCTGAAAAACTGATTGTTATTAACATCTCTGATGATACAAAGCAATATATTTATTATAGCGACAGCATTATATTAAAAAGGTTATATTATTACCCTTTTATTCAAGTTGGAGTATTTTTTCTGTTTATGCTGATTGCGTATTTTGCATTCAGCAGTGCAAGAAATGCAGAACAAAATCAGGTATGGGTAGGTATGTCAAAAGAAACTGCCCACCAGTTGGGAACGCCTATTTCGTCTTTGCTCGCATGGATTGAATTGTTAAAACTTAAAGGAGAAGCTGACGAAGAATTAATACGTGAAATTGAAAAAGACCTTGCCCGCCTTGAAACAATAACTGATCGTTTTTCAAAAATCGGATCTTCTCCCATACTGAAATCTGAGAATGTTATGAGAACACTTATTAATTCAATTGAATATATTAAGTCGAGATCATCAGATAAAATTCAGTTTAACTTACATTTTTCAGAAAGAGATGAAATAACTGCTCCATTAAATATTTCTTTGTTTGAATGGGTAATTGAAAATGTTTGTAAAAATGCAATTGATGCAATGGATGGATCAGGAAGTATTGATGTTTATATTAATGATCAGACTCAGGTCGTTTATATCGACATACAAGATCATGGGAAAGGAATTCCAAAATCAAAATATCATACTATTTTTCAGCCGGGTTATACGACAAAACAAAGAGGATGGGGTCTTGGCTTATCATTATCCAATCGAATTATTGAAGGCTATCATACAGGTAAAATATTTGTAAAAAATTCAGAAATTAATAAAGGTACAACCATTCGTATTGCGTTAAAAAAATAATTAACTGCATTTTATCCTGAAATAATTAATATTAAAAGCAATGTGTTTTTTTATTATAATATAATTTAATATTTTTGCACCGCTTTATTTTTTTGCTTTGAAAGTATCTGATCAATATATAATACCATTAAGAGGTATAAAAGATGGAGATTATTTGTATTCTTTCATTGCAGATGACAAGTTCTTTGAGCAGATTGATGAATCAGAAATCAAGCAGGGGAATTTTAAAACTGATGTTAAAATTGAAAGACGGGGTAATTTGATTACTATGCGATTAAATATTAGTGGTGTTGTAATTGTACCCTGTGACAGATGCCTTGATGATTTAAATTTATCCTTTAAAACAAATCAGGAAATATTTATTAAATTCGGCGAAACACAATTTAATGACAATCAGGACTATATTTTTTTGTCTGACGATGATGATTCATTAAATATTGCTCAATATATTTATGAGTATATAATACTGGCATTACCTTTCAAGCGAGTTCATTCAAATGATATTAGAGGAACGAGTAAGTGTAATCCTGAAATGTTAAAAATCCTCGGAGAATATAGTATAACAAATAATGAAAATAAGACAGATAACAGGTGGAATGAATTAAAAAAATTGAAAAATGGCACATCCTAAACGAAAAATTTCAAAACAGAGAAGAAACACAAGAAGAACTCATTACAAAGCGACTGAAAAAACATTGGCTAAATGTTCAAATTGCGGTACTACTATTCAGTATCATCATGTTTGTCCGGAATGTGGATTTTACAGAGGTAAACTGGCAATTGAGAAAAAAGTTGCTGTTTAAAACTGATTCATGAAAATAGCCATTGATATAATGGGTGGTGATTTTGCCCCTGAAACAACTGTTTTAGGAGCAATTGAAGCATATAATCATATTCATGGTTCTTGCCGGCTTGTATTAATAGGTGATTCAATCAGAATTAATAAGTTGCTGAAAGATAACGATTTTAATCCTGAATTAGTAGATATTGTGCATTCCGGTTCTGTTATAGAAATGGGAGAAAATCCGGCAAAGGCATTCGGAAAAAAAACTGATTCAAGCATTGCTTTAGGCTTTGGCTTGCTACTGAAAAATCATGTACAGGCTTTTTGCAGTGCAGGTAATACAGGAGCAATGATGGTTGGATCTTTATATACAATTAAACAAACTCCAGGTGTTCTCAGACCTGCTATCTCTGTTACTCTTCCAAAAATTTCAGGGAAAGACGGACTCATATTAGATGTGGGAATTAATGCAGACTGCAAACCCGATGTGCTTTATCAATATGCAATTATCGGAGATTTATATGCGAGAAATGTTTTAAATATTGAAAATCCACGTATCGCTTTATTGAATATTGGTGAAGAGGAGGAAAAAGGTAATCTTCTGACAAAAGCAAGTTATGACCTTATGAAAGGGACCAAAGATTTTAATTTTGTTGGTAATATAGAAGGTAATCGTATGTTTGAAGAAGATACTGCAGACGTCGTTGTTTGTGATGGATTTACTGGAAATGTTGTATTAAAACAAGCAGAAGGATTCTATAATTTGCTGAAAAGAAGAAATATACGTGATGAATATTTTGAACGATATAATGCTGAAAATTATGGGGGAACACCAGTTTTAGGAGTGAATTCAAATGTTATTATCGGTCATGGAAATTCAAATGTTACGGCAATAAAAAACATGATTATTCACTCACATGATGTTGCCAACGCAAAACTCTCAGAAAAAATAAAAAAAGCTTTTGAATAATGTCAAAAATAATTGCAAAAATTACAGGAATCGAGGGAAATGTACCCGATTATATTTTAACTAATGATGAGTTAAGCAAAATGGTTGATACCAGTGATGAATGGATTATGACCAGAATTGGTATTAAAGAACGAAGAATTATCAGGGAGGTTGGAAAAGGCCCGTCTGATATTGCTGCTGTTGCAGTGAATAGACTTTTAGAAAAGACAAAAACCTCTCCTGATGAAATTGATCTGGTAATATGCGCAACTGTGACACCGGATCTTCAGTTTCCGGCAACTGCCAGTATAATTTCTGATAAGGTAGGAATTAAAAATGCTTTTCATTTTGATTTGAATGCCGGTTGTTCCGGTTTTCTATATGCATTGACTACAGGTACTCAATATATTGAAACCGGCCGAAGAAAAAAAGTTTTGGTTATAGGGGCAGAAAAAATGTCTGCTATTGTAGATTACACTGATAGAGCGACTTGCCCGATTTTCGGTGATGGAGCAGGAGTTGTTCTTCTAGAACCTGCTGAAGAAAACGAAGATGTAGGAATACTTGATTTGATACTTTTTTCTGATGGTATCGGAAGGCATCATCTTCACCAAAAAGCCGGAGGTTCAGCCAAACCTGCTTCTCATCAAACAATTGACGCAAAAGAACATTTTATATATCAGGAAGGTCAGGCTGTTTTTAAATGGGCAGTATCAAAAATGGCTGATGTTTCGGTGGAACTTATGGAGAGAAATGGTGTGACTCCTGAAAACCTTGCATGGTTTGTCCCTCATCAGGCAAATATGAGAATTATTGAAGCAACCGCTAAACGCATGGGGATCAACAAGGAAAAAGTTATGATAAATATTGAACGCTACGGAAATACTACCTCTGCGACTATACCTTTATGCTTGTGGGAGTGGGAATCTCAATTGAAAAAAGGCGACAATATCATTCTATCGTCATTCGGTGCAGGTTTTACCTGGGGTGCAATATATCTGAAATGGGCATATGATCCGAAATAAAAAATTAATTATTTTG
>JBDRPR010000074.1:0-2002 GCA_043826845.1 Bacteroidota bacterium | reverse complement strand
ACTATCAATTGAGATTGCACGAATTCTACTATTAGGCAAACCAGATTTTAGTTCATTGAATATTGTCTATTTTGAAAAATCATATTTTGCAATAATCCCATATGATGTGCCTGTCCATATATTTCCTAAGACATCAGTTATAATTGTACTAATTCTATTATCGGGTATATTTGAATTTGATGTGTTATATATAGTCCAGTGACTACCGTCGTATTTTCCAATTCCATTAAATGTTCCAATCCATGTATTTCCATCTTTATCAAATGAAATTGTGTTAATCCTATCTTCAGGGATTATCGAATTTGCTGTATTAAATGTTACCCAGTCTATACCATCGTATTTTGCTAATCCTCCACCATCTGTTCCGATCCATTTATAGTTTGTCTTATCAATTGCTATGAAATTAATTCTATCACTTGGTAAATTTGAATTTGATGTATTGTAAGTTAGCCAATCAATATTATCAAATTCTGTTAATCCCTTATAAGTGCCAATCCAAATTTTTCCATTTGATTCAACCGCAATTGAATACACCCAATTACTCAGTAATCCAGAATTCGAAGTATTATAGGTTGTCCAAGTTTCTCCATCAAATTTCACTAATCCACCTCGACGTGTTCCAACTAACAAATTACCACTTCGATCAATAGCTAGTGATTTTATCACCTCATCAGGTATATCAGAATTAGATGTATCGTATGTTGTCCAGTTTGTCCCATCGAATTTGGTCAATCCATAACTTGTCCCAATCCATTTTACTCCATCTTCATCTATCACAATTGAAGTGACATGCTCATATGGCAGACACGAATTAAATATAGTATGGATATCGGAAATGGAGCCTGTATCTTTATTAATTTTTATCAAACCCATTGAGGAACCAGCCCAAATAATATCTTCTTCTTCGATAAGTGTATATAAATAATCACACGCCAAGTAATTAATCCATTCTGTATTCTTTGGATAAGCAAAAGAACAAACACTGACATTTGTCAAAATAATAACTATAATGAAAATAAACCTATACTTCATAATAAATCCTTATTTCTAGTGTATAATTCAATTTTATATGCCATAACGGTCAATGATGAGGCACGAGGTGAAACGAAGCGGTAAACTTTAACACTTCAATACTCCCTTAAAAAGTCTGAATTCTTGGATTCGTAGAACAGCTCACCTCGTTGCCTCCATCAAATGGTTATACGTTTATTTACTTACTTCTTTTTACAATATCCATAATCTTGTTATAATGAGGATTACTAATATTTCCAACTTTGAGATAATTATTAAGGTTGCATTTATAACATCTGAAATAGGGACCTTCAAAGAGAAAATCGTCAGGCTTATAAACATAATCGGTAAGTTGACCATTACACTTCTGGCATATTGGTATATTATCAATCCATATCAATCCAAAAACAATCTTTTTTCTTGTCTTTTCAGAAATAGTAGAACGGAGGTTATTAATATATGTATTACGAAGAATTAACACTATTATTAGGATTAATAATAATGAGTATTTTATGGTCGGTGGGATTTTTAATAAGATGGATTTATAAAGAAAATCGCCAAACCAGTATAGAACTATGGCTGAAACTGGCAGAAGGATGGCTACTAATATTTTTAGGAGGCGCGATTCAGAGTATACTTTTAGTTCATCTTTATGAAAGAAAAACATTTTTATCAATCCTCGATTTTATATTTATGGGAATACTCATTTCATATACGTATAACGGGTAACGTATGAGATACGGCAATTTACAAAGCGATTCGCTTTCAACTTTCGCAAACCTTCTAATAAAATCCCAAAATATGAGTTCATCGAACAGCTCAAGCCGTTATCTCCATACGATGGTTAGCCGATTTATTATTTTTGAAATATCATTTTTTTAGAAATATAATCATTTTGATTGATACGAATTTTATATACATATACACCACTTGGCACTATTATGCCATTCATATTTGTTCCATCCCATTTAATACTGTATTCACCTGGAAA
>JBDRPR010000073.1:0-4075 GCA_043826845.1 Bacteroidota bacterium | reverse complement strand
ATTTATCATGAAAAATGTAATAATTACGATCTTTTGCTTTGTTTTCATTATTTTAGGATTTAAGGCTTTTCCCCAAACTTCTGAAAAGTATAATTCTAATAAAAATTTCACTATTGCGTTTTACAATATAGAAAATTTGTTCGATACAATATTAAGTTCCGATAAAGGTGATAGCCAATTTTTACCTGATTCAGAGAAGAAGTGGAATTCAGAAAGATACAATCAAAAGATTGAAAATATTGCAAAAGTAATTTCTTTAATAAATGAAAATGAAAATCCTGAAATTGTAGGTTTATGCGAAGTCGAAAACAGACTCGTTTTGCAGTATCTGGTTCAGAATAAATATATTAAAAATTCAAGTTATAAAATAATTCATGAAGAAAGCCCTGATTCAAGGGGAATTGATGTCGCTTTGTTGTACAGGGAAGACGAATTTACATACCTTTCTCACATATCAATTCCGGTTACATTTCCTTTCAGTAAGAATTCAAAAGTAAGGGATATATTGTATGTCAAAGGTGTAATAAACAATTATGATACTATTCATGTATTCGTAAACCATTGGAAATCCAGGGTTGGAGGAATGAAGGAAACAGAACCGAAAAGAGTATTTTCTGCTATGATTCTGAAAAATTATACCGACTCCATTTTAAAAGCAAATACAAAAGCAAAGATTATTGCTATGGGGGATTTCAATGATGAACCCACAAACAAAAGTTTAAATCAACTTTTAGATGCCAATAATAAACAGCATAATTTTACTGAATTTGAATTGTACAACTTGATGTATGATATGCATAATATAAATAATCGTGGTACATATTTTTATAATGGTGAATGGAATATGCTGGATAATATTATTGTTTCCAGAAACATTATTTATGATAGGATTGGATTGCACACGGATTATAACAGTGGAAAAATATTTAGTCCAGATTGGCTAATGTCTCCTGATAAAAATGCAAAATATAATATTCCTTTTGCAACATTCTCAGGTAAAACATATAAAGGAGGGTACAGCGATCATTTACCTGTTTATGTCACTTTATTCAAAGAATAATGAATTTTAAGTTAGTCTCAGATTTTCAACCGACAGGTGATCAGCCTGAAGCTATTGCCCAGTTGATTGAAGGATTAAACTCAGGAACAAAATTTCAAACATTATTGGGAGTTACCGGTTCAGGAAAAACTTTTACTATTGCCAATGTCATTGAAAAGCTAAATCGTCCGGTTTTAGTATTTAGTCATAATAAAACATTAGCTGCACAGCTTTATAGTGAGTTTAAAAATTTCTTTCCGGAAAATTCTGTTGAGTATTTTGTTTCATATTATGACTATTATCAGCCTGAAGCATATATTCCTATTACGGATACTTATATTGAAAAAGACCTTTCAATTAATGACGAAATTGAAAAACTGAGACTAAGTGCATCTTCAGCGCTATTATCAGGCAGAAGAGATGTAATAGTGGTTTCTTCGGTGTCGTGTATTTATGGAATAGGAAATCCTGCTGATTTTCATGATAATATAATCAGAGTAAAAGTTGGGGAAAAATTAAGCAGAAATAAATTTTTACGTCAATTGGTTGATGGATTGTACTCAAGAAGCGAACTGGACTTCACAAGAAGCAAGTTCAGGGTAAAAGGAGATACTGTAGATATCTACCTGGCGTATGATAATTATGCTGTAAGAGTAGTTTTTTGGGGAGATGAAATTGAAAAAATTCAAAAAATCAACCCTGAAAATGGAAATGTCTTTAATGATATGCAGGAAGCTGTTATTTTTCCTGCAAATATTTTTATTACGTCTCCGGTAAGGATTCATCAGGCAATTAAAGAAATTCAAAATGATTTATTTAAGCATGTCAATTTTCTTAAAGAAATGGGGAAAAATCTTGAAGCAAAAAGACTTGAAGACCGAGTTACTTTTGATCTTGAAATGATTAAAGAAATAGGTCATTGTCCCGGAATTGAAAATTACAGTCGCTATTTTGATGGCAGACCAAAAGGAGCAAGACCTTTTTGTTTGCTGGATTATTTTCCCGATGATTACCTGATGATTATTGATGAAAGTCACGCTACTCTGCCTCAAGTCAGAGCGATGTACGGTGGTGACAGATCCAGAAAAGAAACTTTGGTCGAGTTTGGTTTCAGACTTCCGGCAGCCTTGGATAACAGACCACTAAAATTTGATGAATTTGAAAAAATGTTTACTCAAGCAATATTTGTAAGTGCTACGCCGGCTGATTATGAACTTGAAAAATCGGAAGGAATAGTAGTCGATCAGGTTATTCGTCCTACCGGATTACCTGACCCTCAGATAGAAGTCAGATCCAGTCTTAACCAGATTGATGATTTGATTCACGAAATAAATATAAGGGTTGAAAAGGATGAAAGAATTCTGGTTACAACTTTAACAAAGCGAATGGCTGAAGAACTGACCAAATATATGGAAAAGATGACCATCCGCTGCAGATATGTACATTCTGATGTAATTACTCTTGACCGTGTTGAAATTCTTGATGGACTAAGAAAAGGTTTATTTGATGTTTTAGTTGGTGTTAACCTTTTAAGAGAAGGATTGGATTTGCCTGAGGTTTCTTTGGTTGCAATTCTTGATGCTGATAAAGAAGGATTTTTGCGCAATGCACGTTCACTCACTCAAACTGCAGGAAGAGCTGCCAGAAATATTCATGGTAAAGTGATTATGTATGCCGATAAAACTACACGGTCAATGCAGATGACTATTGATGAAACTAATAGAAGAAGAGAAAAACAGTTGAAGTATAATGCTGACAACAACATAACACCTGCACAGATTGTTAGATCAAGCAAAAATATGATGGGAAGTAATTTTGATAATATTTCCGGAAAAGATTACTTTTCCGGCGACAATGCAGAAATTGCTGCAGACCCGGTAGTACAATATATGACTAAAGATCAGTTGCAAAAAGCTATGGATAAAGCAAAATCATCAATGGAAAAGGCTGCAAAAGAATTGAACTTTATCGAAGCAGCATTGTACAGAGATGAAATGAGAATGTATCAGAAGAAATTCAATGAATGATTTCCCAATATTTTATATGCAATATGTATAAGTATTTTTTAATATTTCTGATCCATACTGTATCTTTATTCAGATTGAATCGTTATTGTATAAATTTGAATAAATAAAAGTTTGACAATCTATCATAAAACATCAATTGAAATTACTCTGGAAGTTCAACAGGTTGAAAAAGCCAAGTTGAATCATGTTGATTTTGAGCCTCTTTACAATAATTACTTCAATTCCATTTTTAACTTCGTTTTTCATAGGGTATCAAACTATGATATTGCAGGAGATATAACTTCACAGGTGTTTTTAAAAGCCCTGTACAACATTAAAAATTATAAACATAAAGGAGTTCCGTTTTCGGCATGGTTGTTCAGAATTGCATCAAACGAAATAAATCAATATTACAGAGATAAAAAGAAGAGAATATCAATTTCGATAGATGAATCCAGTATTGGAAATTTTTTATCTGAATTTGACAACTATGATATTAAGGAGAATAGAGATATTGTTTTTATTGCCTTGGGAAAGCTTCCCAGTGATGCCGTTGATCTCATTCAAATGAGATTTTTTGAAGATTATTCTTTTAAGGAAATTGCAGATATTTTGGGAATTACTGAAAATAATTCTAAAGTAAAAGTTTACCGCATTCTTGATAAAATGAAAAGTATTATAAATAAAATGAACCGATAAATGGTAAAATACAGATTTAATTTTGTAGATGGTCAGCCTGAAACTGATAAGGTAAATAAACATAAGGATTTTAAAAAACTTATTTATAATTACCAAAAACAAACCCGACCTGTCACATGGAATCCTCTTTATAAATTGCGGAACCGCAGAATTTTTCTTGTTATACTGATAATATTACTTTTATTATGGCTGTTGTTGTCGAGTGATAATGATGAAGAAAAAAATAGTATCGATAAGAAAAATGTAAATGTTGAAGAAATTAAAGAACCTGTAATTCATCCTGATAAAAAATAGCTTTGCTCAAATTGTATCTTTTTGTTTTTTTCTTCAT
>JBDRPR010000072.1:0-8520 GCA_043826845.1 Bacteroidota bacterium | reverse complement strand
TTTGTGCTACCACCAACACTTACCCAACTTGTCCCGCCAGCATATTTTGCTAATGATCCCCAACCTCCAACCATATATAATTCATTATTAAAAACTTGTAGCCCCCATGCGGTTGGCATATCTCCTACATCAATAAAATTTATGCCATCCCATGCTACTACTCGTTGACACATTATACAAGAACCTGCATTGGCAAAGCCTCCCGCCATAAATAGTTTATTGTCAAATATCTCAAATGCATAAACTGTTCCGTCAATTCCTCCTCCTACCGCATGCCAGTTGCTTCCATTCCATGCGGCAAGATCATTTGTATAAGGCTGGTTTTCTGCGTTTGAACCCCCCCCCCCGCATATAGCTCATTATTATAATATTTCATTGAATATATATATCCATAATACATGCCTCCCCCAAAATTTTCCCAATTGATACCATTCCATGCTGCAATACTCCAGTTGGTATCATATCCAGTAGTTAAATATCTACCTCCAACATATAGTTTATGATTATTTACATAAAACGAATAAGTTGTTTGATTTGTCCCACTCAATTGAAATATACCTATTGTATCTTTAATCCAATGTTGGCAATGTCCCGGCTGTGAGATTATTGTTAAACTAATTATTAATATATATAATTCTAGTTTTTTCACATTCTAAAAGTAACAATAACAAGCAATGAGTTTTTTACTCATTGCTTGCTTTATATCTATCTGCTTATTATCATTTGTTTATATTCCAATAATAAATCTTCAACGATAAGTCCATACACATAAGTTCCCATTGCTAAACTACTACAATCTACTTCAATTAAATTTTCTCCTCCAGTTGCGTCATATTCTGCTATAGTTTTACCAAGCATATCTTTTATTATTATTTTTCCTGTTACACCTTCGGGCAATATATAAGGAATTGTTGTTTTATACGAAACAGGGTCGGGATAGTTGTCGCCAAGATAGAATCCACTTTTATCATCATTAAATTCAGCATTGACCATAGATATCTTCATTACCTTATTACCTATAACCTCAGGGCAATCCGGCACTTCTTCGCCAGTCACTACCTGCAATATTGATCGTGCAAAAAACACGGTGTTGTATTCCGGTACTCTGTACCTCAATTCGTTTGATATGTTTCCTTTTTACAAATAGCGTCGGTGCTCTGCACCTTGCTGTCTGTCCAAAGTTTATTTCAAAACCATCTTTTCACTTCTTACCATCTTCCCATCAATAACCAGATTACAAACATAAGTTCCTTTTGCCCAACCGCTCGTATTTATTAAAGTTTTTTCTGATGTTACAGGAATGGTTGTTTTGTGGTGGCCGTTCAAGCCGATTATTTTTATTTCAATCTTCTCTCCCTTTAGGGAAGGGGCAAAAGAAGATTGAAATAAAGTTTCTGATATCTCTGCATAAAAATTTCCATCACTTGGGTTGGGGTATAGTTTGAAGCTGAGGTTTTCAATATCAGGTATACCAATCCCGGTAGCATCTACTACATAAATGGTATTTTCTGCTGTTTTTGTGCAGTAAGCATGTGAAACCGTTACGCTGACATTGAAAGTGCCTGAATCTGTATAAATATGTAGCGGATCTTTTACATTATCTGTTCCTGTATCTCCGAAATCCCAACTCCAGCTGTCTGCATAAGCATTATTATTATAGAACTGTACCTGTGCAGTGTCGTTTACAAGATCAAAAGTATCCTCATAAGCTTGAACACGGGGTTGCAAGTAATTGCAGTTCAAGGAATCGTAAGGCAAATACCATTTTGCCATAATTCCCCTGGTTTCATCGTAGGGTTCATAGGCCACGCCGCCACCAACATACAATGTATCCCTGAAAATTGTCATATCATATATAGCCCACCCCACACTGTCTCCCACCATATTCCAGTTCTGACCATCCCAGCGTGCTAAATGGCCTGTGAAAACACCGCCTATTTCATCAATACCTCCTAAACCTGCATACAATTCCCCTCTGTAATATTGTATGGCCAAAACAGATGATAAAGAATTATTTCCAAAACCTACTTTGCTCCATCGAAATCCATCCCATATAGCCACATTATCCGTATAAATACTGTCATCAACTCTTGTAAAGCCACCGCCAACATATAAAAAATTATTAAATGTATCAACCACCATATCCTGTACATAATAATTTGTATTTCCCCCTACCTTTTCCCACAGATTTGTGCCCGAGTTGTAACGTCTTACAGAATTCCATAATCCCCCAACATACAATTCGCCATTAAATGATTTTACGGTATGACCCTGTGCAGGCAAAATTCCCATATATATGAAATCATTTTCATCATATCCTGCAATACAATGAAATGGAATTGATCCCATTTGACCAATAGTGCCGGTAATTATTAATTTATTATTATGTACTGTCATTGCATTTGCACACCCATCTAATCCACCATACGAATTATTCAATCCGCTCCAGATATTGCCATCCCAGGCAGCAATGTTTTCTGTATTTGGAACATAACTGACACTTGGAAATAAATCGCCAATGTAGATTTTATTGTTATATTTATAAACGCAATATACATCCCATGTGTTTGAAAGTCCTCCGTCCATAGGATGCCAGTTGCTGCCATCCCATGTTGCAATGCAGTTTAACTGGGTTGTACCGCCATATTTAAAAAAACCACCTACGTACAACAAACTGTCATCCGGGTAAAAGCAACGGATATTTATCATATTGCTACCACTATAATTCAAAGTGTCATCGTTATCAAATACATACCAATACTGGGCATTTGTGCTTGTAAAGACAAAGGCAAAAAAAATGAAAATTAAAAAGTATCTCATGTCTTAAAATATTATTAAACCGGAAGATGTAGTTTAAAACATCTTCCGGTTATTATTTATCAATTAAGGATCATTTTCTTTGACCCTATGATTTCTTCATCAACTTTTAAAGTGTATATATACATTCCTTCTGCCCATCCGATAGTGTTTACAGTTGTTTCAACCTCACAGGATTTTAATTCAATTTCTGTTATGATCCTGCCTGTTACATCCTTAATGATCATGATTCCTTTACTGCCTTCTTTTACCGAATAAGGAATAATTGTTTCATCTGTAAAAGGATCGGGGTAATTGTTGCCAAGCAGGGATTCAGATTCCTTTGATTCATCAAATTCCTGTGTATTGGCATTTATAATAAGATTTTTATTGCCAAGATCAGAAGGGCAGGGTGGTACAGGCTGCCCTGTGATCATTTCAACAATAACACCTGCAATGGCTACACCGGGATTCGGCGGGCATTTATATGCCAGATCATTTAAATATGCAAAACCGACAGAATCAATTCCATATATAGTAGTATCCTGCTGATATAGATTTAGTACAATCTGCTGAACTTCTTTAAAATCATGGCTCCAGAAATCATCCGGCAATGAAGCAATTTTTGCCGCTGCAGAATCCAAATCTCCTTTTGAAATATAAGTGCTGACCAGTATCTGTTTTGATACATCAGAATTATCATATTCAAGCAACTGAATAATATCATCAGGGCGGTAATCTCCTGTATCATTCAGTAATATGGTAATTCTGTTGAACAAGTCTGAATAGATCATTTGAAATTCATGGTATATACGTCTTACACTTTCAGCTGTTACTGCGTTTGGATTATCTGTTTGCAAATTTAGCAGATTATTCCGTATGCCCGGAGGAAGATTACTTATATATTCATTAAAAAACAAGTAAACATATAAACTTACAGGCAGATTTTTTTCCATAACCTGTTTAAATAAACCCGGTGATAAGGGCGCTTCTGTCATTAATGCAATTAAAACAGTATCAGACAAAGGAGAATGTGAAACCAAAATATTTTTTAGCTGCCCGGGAGGTGCATTTCCAAAGATTGCATTCAGCAAAAGTTGGGTTTCTCCATGATCAAGATCAGAAATAATATTTGCTAAAATCTGGTTTACAGAATCTTTCCGGTTATTTAATAATTCAAGTACCGAATAGGGGTAAACATCAAAATTAACCGAAGGCAATGGCAATGATGTTGGAAATGGAGGGCTGCAGGATACAGCATCACTATTTCCGTATGGACCAACTCCTGTTGGAGGTATATCAACCTGTGTAGTGGTAACAGGAGTATATAAAGGTTCTGTATGATGAATATACTGGTAATACATATCGGATTCTATTTGTTTTAATGCAGGTTCATTAAAACTATTTCCTGCCGGCCCGTTGGGCATGGTGGCTGTTCCCTGGTTGCCAAGAGTTACTATTATGTATGTCGGTGGCAATGGCCAGTATAATACCTGATGGAAGTTCCTCCAGTTTCTGTCATATACGCCTGAATTCGGATAATGGTCATTGCATTTCAGGTTTAAAAGTTTATTCTGTCCTATAGTTTCTATACCAAGAAAACACTCTCTAATTTGATTTCCCAAGCAAGCAGGTTGCCATGCTCCGATCAAACCATCCATATTCCAAGAAGCGATAATACCTTTCTCGTATCTTCTTATTTCATTTTCAGCAATAATATACTTTGAACTGAAGTAGGAAAAGATGGCATTCCGGCAACCAGTTACACTGGGGCCATTATTAAAAAAATGATTGTTATAAATATAATCATTTACCCCAAGGGTGCTTGAGATTCCAATGCCTGCAAAATTCGGGTTCACCACTCCGGCAATCTGGTCAAAAGTGTTTCTTTCAATGTGTTGAGCCATAAGTGCATTTTGTCCAATGTTTTGATTGTGAACACCAAACCTTATTCTTTCAAACCAATTATCATAAACATTATACTGTGCATTAATTGATCTTATTCCAAACTCATGGAAACGGAACTCGCATAACTCAATATCAAAACCCATCTGGTTTTCTATGCTAATGGCACAATTTGCACCCTGATAGTTGTTGGCATTACCTGCCCAGGGATTTAAACTGCTAGGATATGAATTCGGAGTAGAAGTATCATAATGATCATCATTTAAAGGCAAAAAAGAATAAGGCGGGGTTTCGTTGCAACAAAGAAATCTTGAGTAATTAATTGTATTTGAGCCTGCCTCCATACTATTGATGTGTTTAGGCAGGTACTTAATATCTATGCCGTTTTGTTTGAAAACATTCTGCTGGGTAGAAGTACCTGAAATATTAACGACTCCACCGCTAAAATGAAGATCAAACCAGTTATTGTTTGGTAACAATGGGTCAAAATCACACACAGAAGACATTCTTCTTGCACCCAATAAAATTCCAATATGGGCGTGTTCAATTTCTGCGTTCCACATAGTAATTGTTCCCTGAATGGGATCAGATGATGAAGCGTTTGGGCTACCCCAAACTTCAATACCCTGCCACATTGTACCAGGGCATAAATCTGGGTCTAAACTTGTCAAATATGCAGAACGAATAACCAAGTGTCCACCTTGTTCAACAATAATTTTTGCATTAGGAGCAAACCGAACTTCAATTTTAGGTCCAAAAGGTTGTCCTAAAATGTTTAAAGTTTGTTCGTTTTGCACGTGTACTTCACCTTCAACATAAACTGTTCCAACAGGGTAAAATTGATGGTTCCAGAAATTATTTTGTGAAGGTAAAAATGTTGTTCCTGAAAAATCATAGGCTTGAACTCCTGCAGGATTAATATTTTGATCACAAGCACAGGCATCAGGCAGGACATAAATATCTGTAAATGAAGTAAAAATTTGTGTGCAACATGTAAATAATGAAACGGAAACACAATAGTAACCATAATCATTCCCTACATTATAAGTATGCTGAACCGGTTGTCCCGGATCAGATAATACAGTTGGGGTTCCATCTCCGAAATCCCATTCAAATTGAGCATTAGGAAATGGAATATTTAAAATATTTGCTGAGAAGGTTAAATTTTCTCCATTATAAATACATTCAGTTGGTTCAATAATTTCAATATTAGGTACTGTTGGGAAATAATTTATAGAGAAGTCTTCTGTAGCGGTACAGCCATTATCATCGGTAACTATTACAGTATATAGCCCTGTTGGGCATAGATCAACGAAAGAAAAACTGTTTAATGACGTTGTCTGAGATTGCACACCAATATCAAATGTGTAATTAGGAGTACCGTTAAAAACCGAAACTGTAATGTCTCCCCAACAGCAACCAGAACATGGAATGAGGGGTGTATTGTTTGCAACCTCAATGACAAGTGTTCCGTCAACAATTGTAAATGTGCCGTTTACTATACATGAATTAGCATCTACAATTGTATAATTATAATTTCCCGGACATAATCCAGATAATGTAATGGGATTCGGGGCTGAAGGAGGTGGAGTATATGAAAAAGAATATCCTAAAGGTCCTGTTATAAAATATGAATAATCAGGTGTTCCGCCTGTAACAACTATCGTTGCAGTACCATTACAGGGAGACGAACATGATGGAGTGGTAGTAGAATTAACAAAGATTTCCGGATATAAGCCTATATCAATTATCTCAAACTCAAAACATCCACAATCGTCTGTGATTGTCAATGTGTAATTTCCATTTAATACGCCTGTTATGTTAAAATTGTATGATGAACTTGGTATACTTCCAGAAGCAACAATACTACCGGTAGAATTATTAATAAGAGTATAATTGTAATGTAATGATGATGTGCATCCACCTTGTATATTATAAACTTGCAAAATTACACCAGGGCCATAAAAACACATAGGTCCATTATTAAAAGTCGAAAAAGTGATTGGGGGAGCATCCAATACATTTGCATTAATAGTATTTAACATGCAATCATGATGAACACCCTGGTCATCATCGAATTCCATTTGTAAGGTAAAAGTCCAGTTTCCAGGAGCTGCTGATAAAATTGTTTGATTTACATCTGGAGACAAAGTATATGTATTCCCGACTGGTGGTGTAACATGCCATGTCCACCAAAGGTTATTTAGAGCTAATGCATTTACTGATGCCTCGCATTCTAATCCAAGAAAAATATCAGAACATACAACTACATTTGGTTGTGTAGAACCATTTACTGTACATCTTAATGGTATTAATGAAAAATCATCTGCATTCAAGTAATGAGCTTCCATATTTTCTGATTTGCTAAAGAAAACAAACCTCTCCCAATTTTGATCAGCTTCAAAACATGTAACGAACCTTTCCCAATTTGGATTATCAAATGTTGTTATTTGTGGAAATAGTTGATATCCTGCAGGAAATATGCCTGGCAAATCAAAATACCATCCTCCGGGAATACCCATTGGAATCAAATTATGACTAAACACTGGACTTTGTAAATAATCGCTTTGGTATTGATTATATGATGTAAATCCATAATAGACATCTAAATTTGGTAAAATTGGGAATTGTGGATTATAAGTATTTCTTCTTATATTAAATGATAATAAATATTCATCACCTGCATTTAAATCTACACAAGTAGTAATGCCCATCCGAAGATGGTATGTTGGTTGTTCTCGTGAACCTAAATGAGCAACTCTGTCAAATGGTGATGTTGGAGGAAATTCAATAAGAAGAGGTACCGACCCCCATAAACAACCCCACCCTCTAACAAATCGCATATTGGATTGACTATCTATCCATTGAAAAGCTCCATTAAACGTTACATATGCTGTTAAATCTATGGTTGGATCATGGTCACTAAAATCTCCATTAATAAATTCATTACATGGTGATGTATTTAAACATTCTGTTGGATCTAAATCCCATCCATGTACGTGAAAACCAGGAAAACGCGAAATTAAAATACTCATAAATCCATAAGATTGGTTTTGTTGAATTACCTTTATATAACATGTATCTCCTTCAGTTAATTCATATAAATTAATCCCTAAATCACCTAAACCTAAAGTCGCGTTAATAAGTTTTAAGTTATTACAACTTCCTGTATAAATTTCATAATAACCAATACTTGCAAGAGGAAAAGTATCTGTGACTTGAATAGCTATTGATACAGCAGATGTGTCTGTGACAAATTTAAACCAATAATCTGAATTTGTAGAAAAATAATGCAAAGAGGGGATATCTTCTGGTAATTTAATTGGTTCATATATTGCACTTTCACAACTCTGTCCAGGCAAATGATTAACTGTAGTAATTGCACATGTATCTCCCCAGTCGCTTGTATCATTTTGAAAAATCATTCGTACTTCAACAGAATATGTGGTATTATATTCTACTTGTCCGGTAAGTTCGTTCAGGCTAAATGCACTAGCAGGTTTTGTCAGTATTTCATCAAAACCGGATTGATTAAAAACATGAAACTGGTACTTGTCTGCACCGGTAAACTGAATTGCTTTCAGTATCCTGTCAAATAATACATCTGTAGCACCGCAATCACCTGCTTTAATTTCTGTTGTCGGTAATTCATAAGTTATTTCAAGATAAGGCCATTTTGTTGAATCTGCATAATCGCTGGAAGCAAAGGAAAGCTGGGTAACACCCATTAAACCTACTATACCCATTCTCAGCATAAGACCGTTGTTGTCCAATGTGCCATTTACCCATGATTGACAAATTGTTGTAATATCAACAGAA
>JBDRPR010000071.1:0-5181 GCA_043826845.1 Bacteroidota bacterium | reverse complement strand
TCTGTTCTACGAGCAATACTATAATTAAGCAGGTATTCTATTCCAGATCCAATAAGAGCGCATGAAACGATACCTTCTCCAGTTCGATTACCGGTTGGAGAAAAAGTATTCCACATAAGTGCGTAAGGATTCCCAGGACTTAATCCATCCAATAAATCAGCAGAACCCCAAAAAGCTTTCCATCCAGTAACATCATTACTCCAAAATGCATAATTTGAGGTAAAGGGATTTATTGTAGCCGTATTAATAGAAAAATTCCCATTAATTATTCTTTCACATAGCAAATTATTATATACACAATCATTTTCATGCATTGGATCATAAATTTTAGGTATTGAAACAGATGTAAATTCATTATTAAAGTTATCTTTTAAAAGTTTAATGAAATAAGTTTCACCTATTACTAAATTATAATCATATATAAAAATATCATAAGAATCTGAATCACTTTCACTGCTAATAATTAGATTATTACAATCTCCTTTATACAATGTTATATTTTGAACATTTGCTACCGGAAATGTGTCTGGTTCAATAATATGAATCAATAACACAGAAGTATCAGCCACAAACGTTAACCATAACTCATCCGAGTTAATAAATTCATATGTTTCGTCTGAAGGTATCTGATCAATTAAAATCGCTGTTTCGCAACATTGACCAGGCAAAAGATTAACTGTAGTAATTGCACATGTATTTCCCCAAGCACTTGTATCATTTTGAAAAATCATTCGTACTTCAACAGAATATGTTGTATTATATTCTACTTGTCCGGTAAGTTCGTTCAGGCTAAATGCACTCGCAGATTTTGTCAGTATTTCATCAAAACCTGATTGATTGAAAACATGGAACAGGTATTGGTCGGCTCCAATAACAATTTCGGCAGTGAGTACCTGGTCGAATTCAACATTTGTTGCACCACAATCTGAGGCTATTAGTTGGGTTGTCGGTATTTCTGCCATCAAAGCATTACTTAGTTGCGAGGTGTTATTAAGGGCATCAGTAGCAGTGGCAATGCAATTAGCATAATTATTATTTGTAATAACTGCACTCCATTCTCCACCTGCGTTGGCAGTAACAGTTGTTAAATATTCGTTTGCATTCTGATTTCCCGTGCTGCCAAAAATTTCGATAATGTCGTTAGGTTGAGAAGTGCCTGTAATTATTGTGTCAACAAAAGAATTAATAAATGGACATATTTTTGCATTATTGGCAGTGAAAGAAAGGGCAATACCACCCCAACTATTATTAAAAATTCTATTTCTTGTAATAAGATTATTTGTTGCATATAGTACTTGTATCCCATAATTTTCGTTAAATGCTATTGTGTTGCCTTCATTTTGTCCTGTACCGCCTATTACATGGTTACTGGCAATCGAGCCATAGTAATTGTCAATCCGAATTCCCATCCAGTCACATCCTAATCCGGAATCAAGGAAATAATTTGTTCCAAGGTAGTTTCCTATAACACTAAAGGAAAATGATTCATATAATAATATTCCTATATAAGGGCCGCCGATAACTACATTTGATTCAATTACGCCTGTATTACAATCATTTATTAATATCCCATATAAATAAAAGTTCTGTATTTGAATTCCTTTTATTTCAATATTATTTCCAAAATAACATGTGATACCTATTGTTAAAACGTTACCACCGTCAATAATAATTACAGGTTGCCCATACTGATAACCCGGTTGCGTTGTGCCGTCAATAGCAACAGAATACGGATTAGTAAGCCCTGGCAATTCATATAATATATTCAATGTTTGCGGGCCAACGCCGGATATTGCAAATTGTATAATGCATGGGCCGGGTGTATCATTAACTTTTCTTAAAGCCCACTGATATGTACCGTACATTTCCTGGTCACAGAGACTATCAACAAAATGATACTGATGAATTATCGGGTCAACATCATAAGGTTTAGTTACTACATATATTTCTTGAGATAATAATGTCATTTGAGACATTACTAAAAAACTGAAAGTAAAAATTATTATTTTCATAATTGAAAAATATTAAGTTAATTACCTGTTTGTTTGCTCCATGTCAATGGACCGAATTGTGTTCCACCGTGTGATGTTACATATACTGTCAGATTTTCCCATTCAATATTTTGAGTTTGTGTAATAGAACAATTTATTTGGGCTTCGTAATTCCTTATCGGGATTTGTTGATTACCATAACTAACCATAAATATTTGTCCTTGTTGTAAAACTGTTGCTGTATCGCTAAATACATCTCCTTGTCCAGCCTGTGTACCGAACAAAAATTCTATACTTTGCACCTGCGAAGCGGGATGCATTTTAAACTGGATCAGCAAATTTGTTGTATCGCTGGAATTGTTTACAGACACCTTAGGTATAACACTTAAATCCATTAACTGCACCTGTGCAGTCATTATCAGCGGAACAATTACGCTGAATAGAAGGAAAATCAGCTTTTTCATAAATTAATTTTTTTAGTTTTTATACAGAGGTTAATTGTTAAATTATTTCGCGGTTATCCCTCTTATGGTGTAAATATTAATTTTATTTCTTATTTTTGATACAAATTTAATATTATTAACTATGAGTTGGATAAATGATATTGATAAATTATCTATTGTAAAAAAAAGTTTTGTTATTTCTATTCCTATACTCATGCCTTTTTGGTATTTATCTATTTATTTATTTCATTATTCATTTTTTCAATCTAGTAATCAATTTTACATACCTTTTGTTTTAACTTTTTGTTTAGCATTTTGTTGGTACTTATTAAATATAATTGCAACAAATATGGCTTTAGATATTCAAGCAAAAATTTTCAAGCGTGAAGAATCTAATCTTGAAGATGTATTACTAGCAAGCAGTATTGTTTCTATAGGATATTTATGCCTACTAATGCTCATTAACTATTTTATAGATTGTAATTTCATTATTTTTATTTTTGCATGTTTTGCATATATAGTTTTTAAAACTCTGTGGACTATAGTTAGTAGCTATATTCTTTTGTGGTTTAGGAACAAAAAAAACAACAATAAGGACGATGATTGTGTAGAATAACATCTCCATAGTATAAAACCAAATTTTCTTCATAGCCTTACTTTTTACATTGTTTATAAACGATTTTTTTAACTTCTTTAACAGGCTTATAGTCCTGCATATAATCTGAAACATCATGCGTAAGAGCTTCTTTAATTAGCTTCTCAAACAGATTGCCTGTATAGTTTCTGTGATTATATAAATACTGCGATTGAACAAGATAAAAGGGCAAATATTTTTTTGATACCTTAATGTAATTCCCTTTTATACTATTCTTTAAGATACTCCAAAAACCCTCTACACTATTTGTATGAATTGCACCCCTAACATACTCTTTTGCTGAATGTTCAACGGTAAAATGTTCAATTATGTCGTCCATTCTAGCATATCCTTTATATTCGTCAGTCATAAGAGTTGAACTATCGGTCTTTACATGCTCTTTTAACATGGCTATCAAGTTCTTTGATGTCAATTTCTCAATGACCTTTAAAACTATCTTTCCTTTACGTTCTACAATCCCAACAACAGGGGTTTTATTTGTTCCTCGACCTCTCTTGTTTTGTATTGTTCCTGCTGATATTGTAGGTTTATTCGCTGGCTCTTTTTTAGGCTTCTTATTTCTTCTACGTGGCTTTCCACCTACATAGGTTTCGTCCATTTCTACAATATTATCTAACTCTATGTTGCAGTTATCAATCATAGCACATCGAATTCGCATAGCACTATACCAAGCAGTCTTATAGGTCATTCCTAAGTTTATTTGAATTTCCTTTGCAGAAATACCCTGTTTTGCATTAGTCATTAATCCTACAATCAAAAACCATTTGCTTAAAGGCAATCTGCTATCTTCAAAGATTGTTCCGACAGTTACCGAAAATGATTTATGACAAGTATAACAATGATGTCTAAAAGGTTCTGCTTTCAGTCTTACTGTCTTTTTAGAATCACAATAAGGGCAAATAGGTTTACCACGTCCCCATCTAAGTTTCTCTAAATATTTGTAACACTTTGCACGTGTTCCGTACTTCTTTGTAATTGATATTATGTTCATTGTATTAGATTTAATTATACATTTGTAGGTGTAATAAAATATATCTTTTTATGTTTTTAATTTGTGATATAATGAATACTATTGATGATATTGACAATAGCGATAGTATGACAATTATCTCAATTATTGGCAATATCTCTTTTGTTATAGGAATTATACGATATGTTTTAAAGAAAAGAAAGATAGTTGCTAAACACATACTTAACAGGACTATAATAAGAGATATTATTATAAGTGTTTTATTAATATTCTGTGGGCTTTTATCACCCATATACTTATTATATAAATCCTTTATGTTTTGGGATGGTTGGGTTTTTTGGGTTTCGCAAGTTTTATCGTGGTCGGTATTATCTTCTTTTATTATGTTGGCTTTTATGGTTGGTTGGGTATTGTTAATAACAAAAAAACCTAAAGAATAATACCTGTTCCATAAATTGTAAAATTGGTTTAAAAAGAGGCGTAATGGCTTTAATTTAATATCATTACACGTGTGGTTAAATAGAAATTGAGGGGAAATCAGAATAGCTTGATTATAAGCTATATTTATGTTATTTTTGTGTAGTTTTTTTAATATATGGATTTTGTCCCTAAATATTTGATATATATTTATTAAGGTGTTTTGGCACACCATAAGAGGGATAACCGCGAATTATTTTTCAATATTACAAAATAAATCTGGTTTTTGCAAATTTTTTTATAGAAATAATTCAAAGTACATGACAAAAGTATAACGCATTTATTGTAATCCATTGTTTTTCTATCAAGTATAACGTCAGTTCGTCCAATAACTTCGGTTTAATTTCAAATTTTGACTAAAGGTAATGCAATTTGGTTGGAGATAAAAATTTAATACAATAATTTTTTCGAAAAAAACCAACAGGTGGGATTAACGAAGCGCTGTATAAGAGGAACCCATGACAAAGGAAGGGTACAGTGGTCTGCATTCATTTTATTACGGCAGGTAAATGTTAGAGGTTCTCCCCTTTAGTACCAATTACTATCGGGATTACTGGCGGGACAGTACCTCGATTAGTGGCAGGTTTTGTACTGTTATTTTTTTATTTCAATTTCTAATGCACCAAAATCATTGTAAAACCGTGT
>JBDRPR010000070.1:0-3586 GCA_043826845.1 Bacteroidota bacterium | reverse complement strand
TATTTGACTTAGTAATAAATTATATTTTCGCTAAAACTTCTGCAATTTTTTCTCCATAAGCAATTGAAGATTCAACAGAAGTTCCTGTAATAAAAGGCCAATCAAAATGAACCTCAGGATCATTTCTGTTTGCATTAATTCTTGAAATGCAGGCACCATTAGGACCAACAGCATCGCGAACCAAATCTTCTACTGGCCATAGGAAACCTGGAGTATGAACATCTGTCCCCCTGTTGTCATCAGTTGCACCATATAGATCGTATGTAAAATCCCAACCTGGTCCATAAAAATCCCATGCACGTGGATGAGCGGTTATCTTTTTACCATAAATTATACTTTTATAATCATTCTTAGGATCACGACAAAAAACCAAAGCAGTAACTGCATAACACAAACTGCCTATAAGTTTATCACTTCTGTATGCATCAAGTAAGAGCTTGTGTACATTGTAGCTATTACACATATCTATCATTGCACCCAAACCACCGGTTAATACAATAGCATCATAGTCATCCATTTTCGCATCACTGAATTTTATTGGGTTTGCCCACTCAGAACCATCTGTAAGTTCTTTTATTCTTCTGCAAACTTCAGGTGGATTAACTTTGAAATTGATAATAGGATCAACAAATTCAGGATCGACACTTACTGCCAGAGGTAAAGGTTTTTTACCTAATGGAGTGGCCAGAGTCAATTGATGACCGGCTCTTTTAATAATGTCCCATGGTGCCTGAAGTTCTTCGCCCCAGGAACCATAATTTGTAGCTAGAATTAATACTTTTTTACTCATAGTTTATATATTTATTGGTTAAATTATTTTTTCCAGGGAAAATCATTTTTTAAGGGAGAGAAAACATCAATAGCTTCTGTATCGCCTATGGCAACAAATGAATGAGGAATATTTGCAGGAACAACATATGCATCACCTTCTTTTAAAATTTGTTTTTCTTCACCAATAATCATCTCGAAGCCTCCTTTAATTACAAGACCAAACTGCTCCTGAGAATGTATGTGCATTCCAACTTCACTGCCGTCCTCCATATTCCAGTGTAATACATTTAACTTTTCACCATTGGCAAAATCCTGACGGATGACACCTTCACCCATGTCAATTTTTTTTATTTTTTCATGAAATATAAACATAACAATTTTATTTAGTTCGTTCAACAAAATTTATAATCGCATTAAAAGTTGGTTCAGGTTCATGGGCAAAAGGATAATGTCCTGAATGCTCCATAATAACAACCTCTTTATCAACAGAACCGACATTATCCAGATAATTCTGAGCCATTTGATATGATAAATTCAGATCAAATTTTCCCCAAACAACTAAAGTTGGTATTGTAATATTCGGTAATCTGTCTGTAAAATCAGTCTCCCAGAAAATTTCCTTAATATAGTCTTCGTGTTTCCATAGGGATGACCAGTTGGTTAAATAACTTAAAAAAGAATATTCACCAAAAAAGGTTGATGAATTAACAAGAGAATATGTATAAACACTATCTATCAGACTGGTAGAATTTCCACAGTTCAAACTTAACTGGGAAAAATCTTCAATTGTATTTATTGATGGATGGTCAATACAAAATTGCTTCATTTCCTTCCACTGCTCTGTATTACTATTCTTATTGATTTCAATTTCTGCACGTTTTAGCAATTCTTCACGTTGATATTCTTTTACTAAAGTCAAATTATGGGCACCATCAATATTAATATAACCTTGAAATTGAGATTGATTATTATCTGCTCCAAGGTAGCCTGCAGAAAAACCTCCTCCACAACTGTGACCCATTAAATAAAATTCGAAATTATTGTTATACCTGTGTTGTAATGCTTTTACAACTTTATCAAGATTTATTAGGGTATTATCAACAGTTTGGTTCTTGCTATTATTTCCCTGTGATGTGCCACTATTTGACTGATCCCATAATGCGATAGCATATTTTTCTTTTAATGGTGCTGAGAATTTGTTAAATATCCAGCTTCCTTCTCCGGGTCCACCATGAACAAAAAGAATAATGATTTTAGAAAGTGTATTTCCTTCAACTTTTACAGTCATGTCGTTGCCATTGCTTCTCACAGCAAAAACATCATGAGCATCGGTTGACATTACACCTTCATCTTTGCTGCAACCAAAGAAAATTATAATACAGATAACAAAACTAAAGTTTATAATATGTCTCATTAAGATTGTTTTTTAAATTTGTCAATTATCTTTACTTTTTTTATCCAATCAATCTCATGTCTGATTCCAATACCACCCATTACATGAAATAATACACCACTGTTATAAGGGAATTGAACCATTCCGCTTAACTCTATGTATGAACTGAATGGAATATTTTTTACGGAGAAATTTTTTCCCAATTCAATTGAAAATTGAGCTACACCGTAAAAATATCCTCCTGCAACGGTTGATATATTGCCATCATAATCAAAAGTATATGTTTGTCCGGGAGTAAATGTTCTCATCAGCCCAAATCCTAATTGATGTCCGGTATATAATCCCGATTCTCTTAATTTTCTCGAACCAATTCCTGACGTCAAAAACAGGGCGCTATTATATCCACTATGATTGTACCAGCCTAAATTATATTGATTGTATATCGATCTTGTTACCAGCCTGTCGTTTTTTTATGGATGAAAATAATTTTTAATGTATTTTCCAAAGTTATGTTAAGTCCTGGTTTGGTTCCAAGATAATCACCAAAATAAGATATACCAACAGGAGTTTTTATATCCTTAAAAGTTGCTGTATCGGCGGGATTATTTGCATATACTGAAGATACAATAATAATTGCCGGTAATATTAAAAATATTTTGTTCATTTTTAAAAATTTCATTTTGTTGATAACATGTATCTCGTTATAATTTTGATCTTTCAATCATTTTAATCATCTCTTTGATGAATAAACTACAATGACCCCCTGTTCTTGCTGTAATCAAGTCGTCGTCAACCACAACATCTTTATCTATATATATAGCTCCGTAGTTTTTTGCATCAGAAATCAAATTATTATGAACGACAATTTTTCGTCCTTTGATAACTTCAGCTATCGGAGAAACAAGCCAAAGACCGTGACAAATTATACCTTTTATTATTTGCTTATCTAAAAATATTTTTTTTAAAAATAAACTGGCAGGAGGTATTTTATTTACATCTTCAGTATATCTCAGTCTGTCAGCTACCATACCAGCCGGTATAATAAAGGCTGAAAAACTTTTTATATCATCGTCAGATAAATTTTCAAAACTCTCACTACAATGAAAAGGAGCTTTAAACTCATGTCCCTGAAATTCTATACTGCTTTGTCCCCATAACCTTGATAAAAAGTGAACTTCATATCCCTCTTCTTTGAATCTCAATTGATAATAGAATATCTCATTCTCATAAAAATCACTTTCTATAAAAATGCCTATTTTAGTTCTTTTTAATGTATCCATATATTCTTGTTTCAATGTCGTACTAACATTTCAAATTGTTCGTCAAACATACATTATTGTTTAAAAATATAAATTGTTTATTTATAGTAATAATAACTACTATAATGTATGTTTTGGGTAATTTTTTCCAATTAAAACTTTA
>JBDRPR010000069.1:0-2518 GCA_043826845.1 Bacteroidota bacterium | reverse complement strand
ATTGGTCTCGGCGGACAGGCAACGGGAAACTTTATTGGTCTATCAGGAGGAATATACACAGTTACTGTAACTGATATAAATTTATGTACGGCAACAAGTAGTGCCATAACAATTACTGACCCACCTGCATTAGCCCTTTCTGAAACACACATAGATGTTACTTGTAATGGTGATTGTGATGGTTTTATTGATGTAACAGCTTCTGGAGGAACACCACTATATACATATAACTGGAATCCGCCAGCATGTGTTTGCGAAGATCCAGCTAATATTTGTGCAGGATCATATTCTGTAACAGTTTCGGATGCAAATGGTTGTACAGAAGTTCTTTCTGGAATAATTATTACAGAACCATCAGCAATAAGTATTGATTCCGAAGCTTCAACTGATATTAACTGTAATGGAGATAATGACGGAACAATTACTATTACTGCTTCAGGCGGAACAGGAATATTAAGTTATGATATCGGAGCAGGAGCACAACCAACAGGAGACTTTTCAAATTTAACAGGAGGAATATACACTGTTACTGTAACTGATGTTAATTTATGTACGGCTACAAGCAGTGCCTTTACAATTACTGATCCTGCTGTAATATCTATTGACTCCGAAGCTTCAACTGATATTACCTGTAACGGAGATAATGACGGAACTATTACAATTACTGCTTCAGGCGGAACAGGAATATTAAGTTATGATATTGGTGCCGGAGCACAACCAACAGGTGATTTTACAGACTTGATTCCTGGAAGCTATTCTGTAACTGTTACCGATGCTAATGCTTGTTATGTGATTTCAAGCACTTTCACTATCACTGAGCCATCTGCTATTGTTCTTACAGAAACTCATTCAGATGTTACAACTTGCGGAGGTAATGACGGATCAATTGATCTGACTGTTGCTGGAGGAACAGGTGGCTATACTTTTGAATGGACTGACTCAGGCACATTTTATGAAACAACCGAAGATATCAGTAGTCTTGTTGCAGGTGCATATCAGGTTGTTGTTACTGATGGAAACTTGTGCAGCGAAATATTAATTGTGTCAATCAGTGAATTCGGGGCTCCTTCAATAGCTCTTGATTCACAGACCGATGTACTTTGTTTTGGAAATTGTACAGGTGATGCTACTATCAGTGTATCAGGAGGCACATCTCCTTACACATATTACTGGTCAAACGGTGATACTGGTGTAATGGCGGACAGCCTTTGCGCAAATATTTATTCTGTTACTGTAACCGATGATAATTCATGTATTGCTGTATCGAGTGTAACGATTCTGGAACCAACAGAATTAACAGCTACACATACAACTACTAATGAAACATGTTTTGGTACTTGTAATGGTACTGCAACAATAACAGCTGTTGGAGGAACAATTCCATTAAATTTTGATATTGGGATGGGATCTCAGGCAACTGGTGATTTTACAGCACTATGTGCCGGATTTTACTCATATACAGTTACTGATGTAAACGGATGTGAATATATTGATAGTTTCACTATTTTACCTTACATTTTGTCTGATTCAATTACTTCATCAAGTTTGAATTGCTATGGAGATTGTGATGCAATTGCAACTGTTACAGGATATGATGGAAGTGGATCGTATTCATATAACTGGAATAATGGTACGACTACTGCTACAACAGCAAATCTTTGTGTTGGTTCATATTATGTAACTTTAACTGATGATATTACCGGATGTTTCATAGTAGATACAATCATTATTACTGAACCATCTCAATTATCGTTGGTATTAAGCTCTACTGATGATAATGGTGGAATTGGTGATGGTACTGCTACAGTAATGGTTTCAGGAGGGACACCCGGATATACTTTTCAATGGGATGATCCTGCAACACAAACAACACCCACTGCAACAGGATTATTTAATGGACTTTATACTGTAATTGTTACAGATACTAACGGATGCGTAATTTCGGATACTATCACTGTTCATCTTTATACATCTGTTAATGATATTAATAGTAGTTCATTTATTAAGATTTATCCAAATCCTTCTGATGGGTTGGTCACTATTGAAATCAGCAAGTTATCTGAAGAAATAAATGTTTCTGTGTTTGACACTAAAGGCAGTTTGATTTATTATAATTTATATAAACCTGAAAGTTTGAATAAAAATCAGATTGATTTGTCGGGAGCAGAAGGAATGTATTTTATTAAGTTTACAGGAAATACATTCAACAGGATTGAAAAGATAATAATCAGATAAAAATTATTTTTTAAAAGCTGTCAGAATAATCTGACAGCTTTTTTTCTTATTTTTTAATACCTGTGATGTTTGACACTGCATTCTTAGCTGTTTCTTTTAAACTAATTAAAGCTTATTATTAATCTGTTTTGACCACATAAAGGCCTATAAAAATTTCTTTTTATTATTAAAAGCAACCATCTTATTATTAAAATCGTCTTAATAACTCTTAACCAAAAAAATTAATCCACATGAAAAAACTAGCTACAATTATTATTGCATGTATCGCATTGTTGTATTCCTT
>JBDRPR010000068.1:0-7193 GCA_043826845.1 Bacteroidota bacterium | reverse complement strand
ATATAAAGAAGATTCCTCACTTTGTTCGGAATGACATTGCATGTCTTTTACAAGAGGGAGAGGGTGGGCGTCCAAATAAATAATTTAAATTGAGAACAACTATCATAGACGCCCACCCTCTCCCTCATACATGCATCACAGGCCATGTCATTCCGGATGAAACGTAGTGAAATGAGGAATCTTAAAAAATGCAAATATGTTATTTTGCGTAACATCAGTTAATAATTTATACTCCATAGAAGTTAAATATCAATAAAAACTATCAAATAGTCTTCTGATTCTCCGTTGGGAGATAAACATTGTATAGCATGCTTATAACGCAGATGATTATGATTGGCGCAGATATAATCTTATTTTATCATAACCAATCAGCGTTTCCGACAGAAACTGCGTTCTATATCCAATATTCCAGAATGAAAAATGTGACATAGAATAAATGCTGTTTGGGTTAAAATATAGAATCCAAATCAGATTGCAAAAAACACATAGCAATGCCCGTTTTTCCTTCTAACTTGATCATTGAATATTGATTGTTGATTATTGGATATTTAACACACATTCATTTCAAATCAATGGTGATTTTACTTTATTATTGGACATTGAGTGTTGAATGTTTCCAGTTTTGTGTGCCACATCGACACTATAATAAACAATATAGCGCAAAAAAAAAGGAGCACGATGGCTCCTTTTCTTATATATTGGATAAGGAAATTATTTTACAAAAGTAACTTTACTTGTAGTTGTTTTTGTATCAGAAATAACTTTTACAATATAATTTCCTTCAGAAAAATCTGACATATCAATAGTCTGATTGAAACTTGCGTTTTCAACTGAATAAACTATTTGACCCATCACATTGTAAATATTAATGGTTGAATTTATTGCACCGTAAACATTTAAAATACCTGTAGTTGGGTTAGGATAAATTTTTATGATTTCGTTATTCTTAACATCGCCAACAGTCACAGGAATTTCAAAATTAAGATCAATCATAGGAGTCTGATCCAAGCCATAGTTTGATAAATAAACCCAATCTCCGGGAGCATCAGCAAAACTCCAGATAGTAGCCCATTCTACCTGACGGGTGTCCTGATCTTCACCTATCCATAAACCGTCACCACCACCATAATCAACATATTCAATAGCTGCAAGATAATTACCGGCAATCAAAAATTCCGAGTAAGTGTCTTTTATAAATGGTATTGTAACCCAGCTATTCGAATCGGCTAATGTAATGTCATATAAATCGGTTTGCAATACTAAATCATAACCACCTGCACCATCTGATAAATATAAATTACCGTAAATTGTCGGAGGAGCAGCAAAATCTGTTCTACTGCCAACCCAAAAAGAAATTGACGATGCTTCTGTTATTATAGGTGTAGATTCATCATTAATTCTGTAACGTACACCTATTATATCACCTACAACACCATGACCTACCCAATCCTGTGGAGCAATTTGATTATTCCAGTCCCCATCATTTCTTGAATAGAATTCTCCGCTAACTTCAAATGTTGAAACAACAGAATTATCTATCGGATTCTCATCTGTTTCGTCCATAGATACAGTATGAGTTATTGTATATATGCCTTTTTTTGTTGCTGCAGGAGTTCCAACAATAAATGATACAGGGAAGCCCTGAGATGGATCATAAAAATCATCACCAAGCAGATAAATTGTATCATTTGTAAGGCTGGGATAGGTTGGCATAGGATATTCAATAGTGCTGTTTTCATTAAAAACACTTACTCCACCTTTAGTAACATCAGTTGTAAGAATAACATTTGTCAGGTCGTGGGAACCATTGTTGAAAACAGCAGTACGGAATCCAATAGGCCATGCGGTTGTCTGAATCCATGGAACTTTTTTGTAGAAACCGTCATCAAAAAGAAAGAAATCAGTATATTCTCTTTTAATAATAATATCATCAACAGCACCTTCAACAACAGCAACATCATCAACCATCCAGTAATAGTGGCTTAAGCCCTGAATATACCAACGAAGGTAAACAACAGGTTGATTTGCTGCAACAGACGATATGTTAACAGCAACATTTGTAACAGTATCAGAAGCACATGAATGATCGTTAATAGGAGTACCTTCACTAACGCTGAAATCAGTCCAGGTAGTACCATCTGTGCTGACACCTAGCCATAAACCTGTACCTGACCATGTGCAACATACTCTGAATCTTTCCTGAAATTTCACAATAACATTTTCTTTACCTGTACAATTGATAAGATCAGACATAATATAAGAATCGTGATCAACAATATTAGTAACTATTAGTCCAGTTGACTGGTCGGTGTTGTAATTATCTGCCTGAAACATCATAAAACCATTTGCAGATGTTGTTGAGGCAATTGGATATATAGCAGCAGTCCATGGTTGTCCTGTTAAATGAGTGTAAGCTCCGTGAGGGCCTACCAGAGACCATTCCCAAATATAATTGTTGGCAGTATTATCAACATTTGTCCATCCTGCAGGTAAAGCACCATCGAAATCATAGAACGCAATGGTATCATTATAGGCACGTAAACCATTGTCACCGTTCTGTTTTATGACATTATTGTTAACAGGATAATCGGTGGTGATTTTTTTCTTCAGGTTGCTTGCGGGCACATCCTGAACTTTTTGAGCAAAACTGAATGTAACGATGCTCATAATTAAAAATAAAGTAATGAATTTTCTCATAATTTAAAAGTTTTAGGTTAATAATAATTTACAAAAGTAAGTAATTTTTTTAATTTAGTGATATCAAATTTATTTGATGACGCAATTAAAATCAATTAGGTTGCAATAATAATATTTTTTTTTGATTATTGATTAATTTAATTACCTTTGCATGTTATAAAACACATATTTAATATTATAATTAATTGAATATCATGACATTAGCTAGTGAAAATATCAGAAATTGTATTTATGATTCAAAATCAGTTTTTTCAGTATTATCTGATAGTGAAAAAGAGGAGTTAAATAATTCGATGTCGGTTTATAGATATAAAAAGGGAGAGACAATATATAATGAAGGAGACAAACCCATCGGTTTGTTATGTTTGTCAGAAGGGAAGGTAAAAATATTTAAGGAAGGTGTCGGTGGACGCGAACAGATAGTTAGAATGGCAAAGCCTGTTGGATTTATAGGATACAGAGCATTATTTGCCGGTGAAAATTATATTGCATCAGCGATTGCAATTGAAGATTCAACTGTTTGTGCAATCGAGAAAAGTAGTCTGATAAAAACTTTACAGTTAAATTCTGATTTTTCATTGCGAATTATTGAATCTCTTGCAAGGGAATTGGGTTTTTCCAATAGTAGAACGGTGACATTAACACAAAAACATATCAGAGGCAGACTTGCAGAATCGTTGTTGTTTTTAAAAGATATGTATGGATTTGAAGATGATAAAAAAACAATAAAAATTTATCTTTCCAGAGAGGACATTGCCAATTTATCAAATATGACAACCTCAAATGCGATACGCACATTATCAACATTTGCCACCGAAGGAGTAATCAGCATAGATGGTCGCAGGATATCTATCGAAAGTGTTTTGCAACTGGAAAGAATCAGCGATCTGGGTTAACCAAAAATTGATTTTAATATTTTCTCTGTAATAATCATTGCTTGTCCAACTGAATCAATTTCCTTAAATGTCAGTGACAATTTATTATTACCTTCTTTCATCTGACATTTTTTAGGGTTTTTTTGAAGAAAATCAAGTATTCCTTTGAATGTATCAGACTGATAATATGACGAAGAGTAGTCGCCTATAAAATAGCAGATCATTACATTATTTTTTAATACAATTTTCTCGATCCCAAGTTTTTCTGCAATCCATCTTAGTTTTACAACTTCGCATAATTCAGAAGTCTGTTGCGGAATCAAACCAAAACGATCAGATAATTCAGATTTAAAAATCTCCAATTGAACTTCATTTGACAAATTATCAAGCTGTTTATATAGTTTTATTCTTTCTGCAATGTTTGATATGTATGATTCAGGTATAAGAAGTTCCAGGTCGGTATCAATTACACAATCTGAACCGGGATTCAGTTTATATATTTGTTGAAAATCATCATCCTCTGTAAAAACATCTTTAAACTCATTTTCTTTAAGTTCCATAATTGCTTCATTCAGGATTTTCTGATAGGTTTCAAATCCTATATCGGCAATAAACCCGCTTTGTTCAGCTCCTAAAAGATTTCCTGCACCTCTTATATCCATATCCTGAAGGGCAATATTAAAACCACTTCCGAGTTCTGCATATTCACCTATAGCTTTCAGTCTTCTTCTTGCATCCGGCGTCAATGTAGAAAGAGGAGGAGCTAGGAGATAACAAAATGCTTTTTTATTCGACCGGCCAACTCTTCCCCTTAGTTGATGCAAATCACTTAATCCGAAATGGTGTGCGTTATTTATTATTATAGTGTTCGCGTTCGGAATATCCAATCCATTTTCAATTATCGATGTTGCAATCAAAACCCCATAATCTTCATTTATAAAGTCAATCATCACATCTTCAAGTTTATTCCCTTCCATCTGTCCGTGGGCAATTGCAGTCTTTACAGTAGGGCAGATTTGATGTATAAGAGTTTGAATCTCAATAATATTTTGAATTCTGTTATTGATAAAAAAGACTTGACCTCCTCTTTCTATTTCGTATTCAATAGCTTCTTTGATTATTTGATTATTAAAAGTATGCACTTCAGTAATTATCGGATGCCTGTTTGGGGGCGGAGTATGCATAATTGATAAATCTCTGGCACCCATAAGAGAAAACTGCAAAGTTCTGGGAATGGGTGTTGCAGTTAATGTCAGGGTATCAACATTTACTTTTATTTGTTTGAGTTTTTCTTTTACTGCTACTCCGAATTTTTGTTCTTCGTCAATAATCAGTAATCCCAGATCTTTAAATTTGACATCTTTTCCAATCAGTTTATGAGTTCCTATTATTATATCCAGCTGTCCTGATTCCAGATTTTTCAGAATATCTTTTTGTTTTTTTTGTGTTTTGAATCTGCTGATATATTCAACTGAACTTGGAAAATCCTTAAGTCTTTCACTGAAAGTGTTGTAATGTTGCAGAGCAAGGATTGTTGTGGGTACCAGCACTGCAACCTGTTTATTGTCGCAAACTGCTTTAAATGCAGCTCTTATAGCTATTTCTGTTTTTCCGAAGCCAACATCTCCGCATATCAATCTGTCCATTGGGATAGCCTGTTCCATATCAGTTTTCACATCACAACAGGCTTTTTCCTGATCAGGAGTATCTTCATAAATAAATGAGGCCTCAAGTTCCTGATTCAGGTAAGTGTCAGCAGAAAAACCGAATCCTTTATCGTTTTTTCTTTTTGCATAAAGTGATATCAGGTCTTTTGCAATATCTTTTACTTTTTTCTTGGTATTCTGCTTAAGCTTTTGCCAGGCACCAGAGCCGAGTTTATATATTTTAGGAGTTTCACCTTCTTTTCCTTTGTACTTTGATATTTTGTGAAGTGAATGAATATTAACATAAATAACATCTTTATCTTTATAGACTAGTTTAACAGCTTCCTGTGGCTTACTATTTACTTCAATTTTTTCCAATCCGCCGAATATACCGATTCCATGATCAACGTGAACAATGAAATCACCCGGATTAAGATTGGTTATCTCACTTAATGTAAGATTTGATTTGTTTCCGAATCTTTCTTTTATTATAAACCGATGGTACCTGTCAAATATCTGATGGTCAGTAAAGACACAAATTTTTAATTCATGGTCAATGAATCCTTCGTGGATTGTTTCCGAAATAGTTATATATTTTAATGAAGGATCTTTTTCTGAAATTATTGCACTAATTCTATTTGTCTGATTTTGATTCGATGATGCAATAAATATAGAATAATTGTCTTGATCCTTTGATTTTAGTTCAGAAATAAGCAGGTCGAAATTTTTATTAAAGGCAGGCTGCTTTGAGGAATTGTATTCAATAATTTTATCAGGATTGAAAAATGATTTTTGGGAAATTTCAATTAACTGAAACTTTTCAATCTGATTTACAATTTCATCCTTTCTGACGATAATATTTTCAATTGACTCTTTGTTTTCCTTATATTGATTCAAAGTGTTTTGATACATTTTGTCAATCAGTTCGATGCAGTAATCTAAATCTTTTACAAAAAGATTTGTCTTCTCGGGAACAAAATCAATTATTGATATTTTTGTTTCATTTGCAAATCTGTTTTGTATATTGGGAACAATTGAGATTTTCTGAATTTTTTCTATGGATATCTGATTTTCAATATCAAATGTTCTAATTGTGTCAACTTCATCACCAAAAAAATCAATTCTGTAGGGTAAATCATTCGAAAAAGAATAAACATCAATAATTGATCCTCTCACTGCGTATTGACCTGGCTCATAAACAAAGTCAACTCTTTCAAAATCATATTCAAAAAGTACTTCTACAAGAAAATCCAGAGAAATTAATTCTCCTTTTTTTAGACTTAAAGTGTTTTCCCTGAGTTTTTGTCGGTTTATAACCTTTTCAGCAATTGCTTCAGGGTGTGTTATAATTATTGGATTTAGGTTTGCTGTGGAAAAATCGTTCAATACTTCAGTACGAAGAACAATATTTTCAGGATCAATCTGGTCATCCTGAACATTTCTTTTATATGAGGAAGGGAAAAAATCTATTTTACAGTTTGAAATTTTAAGTAAATCATTGTAAAGGTAAACGGCTTCTTCCTTTTCGGGAACAACAACTAATGTAGGTTTTTTATTTGTTTTATAAATCGCATTTATGATGAACGATAGTGAAGATCCTGATATGTTCTTTAAATTTAGCCTTTTATGCGTAAAAAAAAGATCATTGATTAATAAGACAGGCTTACTTGTTGAATAAAGTTCATCTATTTGTTTAAAATGATTCATAAAAGGAAAAATGAAGTCTTACCAGACTGTAATATTACTAACTGATGTTACGCAAATTATTATTTTTGACACGAATTGCACGAATTTACACGAATTATCATAGTATGATTCTTTTATACTCTAAACTGTCTTGACCAAAATTAACTAATAATCCTAATTTTTGCTTGGATGCTGCGAGATAATTCAGGGTTTGTTTAGTATGGCTATCGGTTAGTAATTCGATTGCTTTAACTTCAAATATTATTTTATCAAATACTACAAAATCAGC
>JBDRPR010000067.1:0-9789 GCA_043826845.1 Bacteroidota bacterium | reverse complement strand
AACTCCTGATTTCCAAAATCCGATAAAATTTTGCATTTTTGCGGCATGTCTTCACCATCATCATTACAAGCTGTATTTTTTGCATTGGGAGGGAATCTCCTTATCGCTATAATTAAATTTTTTGTAGCATTTTTTACCAACAGTTCTGCCATGCTGGCTGAAGGAATACATTCTACGGCAGACAGTATCAATCAGGTATTTTTGTTAATCGGAAGCAAAAGATCAAAAAAGAAAGAAACAGAAGAGCATAGTTTTGGATATGGTAAGGAAGAATATTTCTGGGGTTTTATGGTTGCTATACTTTTATTTACAGGTGGTGCAGTATTTTCTGTTTATGAAGGCTATCATAAATTATTAGCTCCCGAACCTCTGAAAAATGTTTGGTGGATTTTTGGAGTACTGACTGTTTCAATTCTTATTGAAACAAAGTCTTATTTGGTAGCATACAAAGAGTTTAAGAAAATAAGATCTGATAAAAGCTTTTTTAAATCTATCAGAAATCTTAATGATACAAATATTCTGGTTATTATTCTTGAAGACCTTGCTGCTTTGACAGGTCTGATTATTGTTCTGATATCAAGCATCCTTGCATATTTCTTTGATCCACTGTTTGACGCAGTGGGTAGTATATTCGTCGGAATTCTTCTTGCGTATGTTTCTTACACAATGACAAGGGAACTTAAAAATCTTTTAGTTGGAGAAAGTATTTCAAGAGAAGTAAGAGCCGAAATAAAAAGGATTATTGAAACGGATACTATTGTCAAACACATAAATGATATAAACAGTATGATGATAGGCAGAGGCGAGTTTTTGCTTAATATTTCAATTGATGTCAAAGATGGTACTCTTGGATATGATATTGAAGATCACATTGAAAAGATAAAACTCAAAATTATTGATAAACATCCTCAGGCAAAAAGTATATTTATTGAAATAAAAGATGCAGTAAGGAATACAAGGGTATAAAAAATGGAATCATCAATCAGGTCTGATTACCTTGCTGATGTCAGGAATGAAACTTTTTATAAGTTTTGAAAACTCATCCATATTTCCGGACAGATTTCCGTAGATTTTCCCTCCGCACATGCTCATTGTCCCTTCGGTAATAGTTTCTGTTTCTCCATAAACAATTATTGATCTTGAAGTGCCTCCCGTGCATCCTTTATCATGAGTTTCCCTGCAATTTCTGATTTTATACTCGTCAATTGCTGAAATCAGTGAATCAAACTTTTCTGAAGATAGGGGATAGGTTTTTTCATTCAATACAGTTCCGTAACTATCCACTATAATGTGTATGGAATCCTGATATGCAGTTATTGTATAACTTCGATGATATTCAGGAGGAACAGAAGAATCCTGAAAATGATATACAATATTTACAATCTTTTTTGGTTTTTTGTTGATACTCATATTTGATTTAGCTGAAAATGCCATTAAAGTTGTTGTTATAAGTAATATAATGGTTGTTGTTGCAGTGATTCTTCTCATGAAAAAAATCTTTATAATTGTAAAAATGGACTTAAGTTGATAATAGAAAAATAACTATTTATTAACCAAAATTTTGGATTAAAATCTATTGAAACAGTTTTTCAGCCAGATCAACAACTCTTGTAGAATAGCCCCACTCATTGTCGTACCATGCAAGAACTTTAATCATTTTGCCGTTTACCATTGTGCTCCTGGCATCAAATATCGATGAAGAACTGTTATGTATTACGTCAACTGAAACAATAGGATCTTCCGTATATTCAAGAATTCCCTTCATCGGGCCATCAGCAGCTTTCTTCATAGCAGCATTTATCTCATCTATGGTAACTTCTTTTTTCAGAACTGCAACCAGATCAACAAGTGATCCTGTAGGTGTGGGTACTCTGACTGAAATACCATCCAGTTTACCTTTTAGTTCAGGAATAATTTTCCCAACAGCTTTAGCCGCGCCGGTAGTTGTAGGTATCTGTGAAAGAGCTGCAGACCTTGCACGTCTGAGGTCGGAATGAGGAAAATCAAGTATCTTCTGGTCATTAGTGTACGAATGGATAGTTGTCATATATCCAATCTCTATTCCAAAATTGTCATTAAGAACTTTAGCAACTGGTGCAAGACAGTTTGTTGTACAAGATGCGTTTGATACACATAAATGTTCTGGCTTAAGATCATGATCATTAACTCCAAGCACTATCATCGCATCAATAGCATCTTTTGAAGGAACGGTCAGAATAACTTTTTTTGCACCATTTTTAAGATGGTCTCCATATCCGCCTTTAGGACTTTCTTTTGAAGTAAATATTCCTGTTGACTCAATGACAACGTCAGGTTTTACACTCCATGGGATATTAGCGGGATTTCTTTCTGCATGTACAGGGATTTTTATTCCATTAACAATAATATTTTTATCATCAAAGTGAACTTCTCCATTAAATTTTCCCTGAGTAGAATCATATTTTAATAGATGAGCCAGAGTTTTTGTATCAGTAAGATCGTTTATTCCGATTATTTCAATATTATTGCGATCCAATGCAATTTTAAAAACATTTCTTCCGATTCTTCCGAACCCATTGATGGCAAGTTTAATATTTGACATACTTATTGACTTTAAATGAATTAATTATATATGTACTTATCAATCATTCAAAAATAATATAATAATTTGTAACAGGCAATGACAATTATTATGTTAACAAACAATATTTTTAATTAAATGACAATTAGTTTTTTAATTACCGTATTATTTAATGATTTAATGGAGATAAAATAAATTCCGGTCGCTAAATTTCTTATATCTAATGTTTTAATTTCCTCATTATTATTTGCACTTTTTAATTCCTGAAAAATCAGGTTTCCTTTAATATCATATATGAAAATCATCACCTCTTTTTTTGTTAAATCAGCTAAATCAATATTTACATAATTGCTTGCAGGATTTGGGTAAATTGAAAGGTCATAACTAGATTCAGAGGGATTTAATTCTTTTATTGCAAGTGGTCCTCTCAAGGTTTTACTATAAAAAATCCCTCTGCCATGAGTTGCAGCATAAATAAATCCATGATTTTGTACCCCTGTATTTCCATCATCAAAGAAGTTTTCAAAAATTTGTTGCCTGACCATAAAGACCGGTGAATTTGGCATTCCATTGTTTTCTACTTCCCATGTTACCGGAGAAGAAATAATATTTTGAGTTGAGAAAACACCATATTCTGTACCAAGAATAACAGTCTTACTGTTGTCCCAGTTAATTAAGGCAGAATATACAGGCATTGCAGGCAGATTTCCCTGAACTGATACAAAATTTCCAGAAGAAGAATTAGTAGTAGCTGCATTTGTTGAATAATAGACATAATTGACGTTTCCATAATTCCCCAAAGTAACAATAACGTTATTTGGATTTTGTGGATCAACTGCAATGTCAGTAATGGTTTGTTGTGAAAATGAACCGATTAATTTTGTTGTAATTAAAGACATAGAAGAAGCATCTCTTGCATCCAAAATATTAGATGCACGATATAGGCTGCTTCCAACTGCGTAATAAATATAATTACCATCTTTTGAAATAGTCAATGTTCCGACATTCCCTGAAGAAATTGCTGCATACCATGTTGCACCAGCTCCCATATACCCTGCATTTCTTGATAATGCGATACCTCCGTTATAACCAACGGCAAGTAATCCTTGATAATAATCCATTACGTTCAGGGTTTCTCCTTCATTCAGAGGACTATCTAAAATTGTTACTATTTTTCTGTTCTGATACTTACTGAACAATATTATTGAATCATTAATATTATAGTCTTTATCAGCAATAAAGAAAAGTGTATCAGTACTATGAGAATCGTTAAAATTTTCCCATAAAGCAATTGGAGTCACGAAACTTCCTCCTGTGGAAGAGGAAAATATAGTTTCTGTCAGATGACCGATATGATTTTGATATACAGTCCCATAATATAATGTTGAGTAGGCAATTTCCGGGTTAATCTGAGAAAATGCAGAATATCCGCCATCACCCCCTGTTAAACGTTGGGCTGATCGGGGTGACAAAGTATATGGATTTATATATAAACTCCCGTTATCTTGCGTGCCACCTACTACCGAACCGTTTGGTGAATATCCTACAGAATAAAATTGAGTAACGGTATAGTTTTTATTCACAGCAGTGAAAGTATTAGCACCATCAAGTGATCTGGAAATACCTCCGTCAGAGCCAATAAATAAAATATTTGGATTTGTCGGGTGAAAAACTATTGCATGTTGGTCTGCATGAACATAGTATGGGTTTGATGAGTTCAGACTCCACCATGAAATCTGTTCAAAAGACCAGCTACCACTATAACTTTGTCCTTTCCATAATCCAAATTGTCCACCAAGCAGGATTTTTTCCTTATTATTTGGAAATACGGCAATAGTATTATCATATGTACCTTGACCTCCAAGTGGATTAAAGGATTCTGATGTAAAGCCATCAGCTATTTTTGACCATGTCAGACCTTTGTCTGTTGATTGATAAACTACTGTCTTTCCTGATTGCGCTGCCTGACAATATATATAATTCGGATCTTCAGGTGCAATAGCAAATTCAAGCCTGTCTGAATAATATGAAATCTGATTAGTACCACCCGGACTTTTGACAAAAGTTCCACTATCTCCGGTTAAAGAAATATAGGCTATGTTTCCTATGGAAGCAATCACAGTGCCATCACTACCGACCTTTACATCGCTTGATATTGAATTACTGGTTGTTGGATTATACCATGTAGCACCTCCATCATTGCTATTTCTTAAGCCTTTTTTTGTAGCTGCATATAACCTGTTTGGATTAATTGGATCGGCAGCCATTTTGTTAACATTAACGAATGCTGATTGACTTGAATAATCAGACCATGTTGAAGCAAGGTGTGTAAAGTTTATTCCGTCTGTGGATTTCCATATACCTTTTCCCTGAATACCTCCTGCTCCGTCTCCTGAATTGTGGTACATTCCTTCCCCTGTGCCAAAATATATATCTCCGCTTGCTGACTGGCAAACAGAAGCAACAGCCATGTTATCAAAATAATCGTTCACTTTATGCCACGAAAGACCTGCAGTAGTTGATATCCAGAGGCCACCGGCAACACCTCCTGCGTACATTGTGCCCGGGTTATTTTTGTCTATCAGTAAAGCACGTGTTCTCCCTCCAATATTATCAGGACCTAAATCTTCCCAAACTAAATTAAAACTCTTTAGATTATTATTTTCCGACATAATATTTACCTGATTTTGGGCATTTATTATATCTTCAATGCTGATTGTTTGTGTAGTTAGATTTAATCTTCTTTCATTTAGCCAGTTAATTGCACCGTCAACCGAATATTGATTTTGATTTCTGATATTATACTTATTATTCTCATTATTATCATTATTCAGATAACTTAATATTAGAGAGGAAAAAACGAACAATACGGATATAGATATTAACTTCATTATATATATTTTTTACAATTTTATTTTTGTGCAAGAATTATACTGATAAGTAATGAGTAATAATTTCAAAAAAAATGAACTAAACATATTGCCGATCAGAATTTGTACTACATTAAAATTAAAATAACAGACCAGATTTCAACATGAAATCTGGTCTGTTATTGGTAAATAAAATTTGATTAAATTATTAAAAAACAACAAATTTTGCAACATTTGATTTGTTATTGGCATAAAGTTTAATCATATACGTTCCGGATTGATATTGAGATGCATTAATAACATACTTGTGTTTTCCTGCATTTTTGTTTATAGTTTCGGAACTCATTAATTTTCCGGTCAGGCTGTATATATCAATTTTAACCTGTGAATTTTCAAATAATTCGAAATCGAAATATGCATTGTCAATAACAGGATTCGGATAAACAGACATAACTTTTAAGTTTGAGGTAACCTGTGTATTATCTTTTATAGCCAAAGGACCTCTTAATGATTCACATTTAAATAAACCTCTTCCATGAGTAGCGGCATAAATTACACCATGGTTTGAAACACCTGTATTTGCCTCACACCAGAAATTTGGACGGGTTTGTTGTCTGAGCATATAAACAGGCGTTCTGCCTACATTAGTAGATTCATAATTCCAAACTACTGATGTGGCAGTTATATCATTGGATGTGAAAATTCCACATTCAGTTCCGATAATTACTTTTCTGCTGTCATTCCATTGCACGATTGCTGTATAAACAGGAATTTCAGGTAAATTTCCCTGAATGGAAATAAAATTTGTATTAGCATTATCAGAAGTAGTTGTAGCTGCATTTGCAGAAAAATATACGTAATCAGTATTTCCGTAATTTCCAAGCGTAACAATAATATTATTTGAGTTTGAAGGATCAACTGCAATATCTGTAATAGTCTGACTAAAAGTTCCCAGTTTTTGTGTCTCAATTAAACAAGTTGAATCAACAAATGCATTCATTTGTGATTTTGTTCTGGCATTCAGAATGTTTGAACAACGATAAACTCTACCATTAACATCACTTATATATAAAATATCACCATCATTTGACCAAGCCAAAGCATTTACTGAACTAACAGAATAACTGTCATTAATTATAGGTACCCATGTTGATACACCTGATAAATCCAGAGGATTTCGGGTTATCCATACCTGTCCGTTTAATCCAACTGCAAAAACAGCTTGATATGGATCCTGAATCATAATACAACTATCCTTATATAAAGAATCATCTGGAGCATAATCAGAAGCCTGAATAGTATAATTGAATTTTCTATCTCCGATTTTACTGAATACTGATATCTGATCTCCTTCATAATAATTAAAAATCGCAGTAAATTTAACAGAATCAATACTTAATGGATCATTATAGTCCTCATGTAAAGCAACCTGTGGAACAAAGGGTTCACCTCCGCCCCAGACTCCTATATTTTGATTCTGTAGCAAAAAAGCATCATAAAAATCTGAATAATAATTCATGAAAACCGTTGGCTCATCGGATCGTGAAACTCTACCTGTATAAGTAGATGCAAAAAATACTTTTGGGTTTAATGATGAAATTGCGCATCCACCACCATCTCCACCTTTTATTTCTATGGATGTCTGAAGAGTATTACCTTTATAATTGATATATTGTGTCCCATTATCCTGCGTGCCCCCAACAACTTCTCCATGATTTGAGAAAGCAACAGTATAAAACTGTGTAGTTATATAGTTTTTATTCATATCGTTAAAAGTAATACCTCCATCCAAAGATCTGAAAACACCCCCGTCATTTGCAAAAAACATGGTTTTATTATTAACACCATCATAATTAGGATGAAATACAATAGCATGCTGATCTGCATGAACAAAATAGTAGCTTATCCAATCTTGCCAATAAGAAATTTGTTCAAAATACCATATTCCGTTAAAAACATGTCCTTTCCACAGATCAATTCCTCCCAGTATTATATGTTCAGGATTATCAGGATATACAGCAATTACATTATCATAAAATCCTTGTCCGCTAAATCCTCCACTTGTAAATGGTTGAAAAGTTTCTCCGGGATTTTCAATCATCTTAGACCAAGTCAGACCCTTATCGGTTGATATATAGATATTTTTTAATGTGCCATTAGGTACAGTTCCGGCCATTGCACAATAAATATAATTTGAATTTGAAGGAGCAATTGCAAATTCCATTCTTGATATTTGAGTATTAGGTAAATTACCGGGAACAGCTCCAGATACTTTTGTAAAATTTGAACCGGCATCATGTGAAACATATCCTCTCTCATTAATTGCTGCTATAACGACATTCCCATCTACAGAAATTTGGACATCAGAAGAAATTTTATTGTGATCTGAAATGGTATCAGGTAATGCGTTAAGCCAATTAATTCCACCATCACTTGAAATCAGCAATCCCTGTGCAGTAGAAGCATAAATTTTACTGGCAACTGTAGGATGAGCTTTAAGTTCATTTATATATTTAAAAGTATTTTGAATATTTGCATCCGTAGTACTCCATGTGGAAGGTATTCTTTCAAAAGAGCTTCCGTCAATAGTTGTAGATTTCCAGATTCCCTGACCTATCATTCCACTATTTACATCAACTCCATATGGTGATGCAAAATACTCACCTGTGCCGAAATAAATATAACCACTTGCATCCTGACATATACAACTTATTGCAATATTATCGAACTGATCGCTGATTTTTACCCAGGATAAACCACCTGTAGTTGATTTCCAAAGTCCTCCTGAGACTCCTCCTGCATACATTACACTAGGATTATTTTTATCAATTAACAAGGCTCTGGTTCTGCCTCCTTGATTATCAGGTCCCAAAGAAGTCCATTCTAATCCTAATGATTTGTTTGAATTATTGGAAGCAAGTAGGTCAACCTGATATTCTGCATTAATAATGTCTTGAATCTCAATTTTTCCTGTGTTCTGATTTACTTTTCTGCTCAGATTCCATTTCATAGCTTCATTGGCAGAATAAGAATTTTGCAAATCTTTTCTGGAAATATATTTTCTGTTCTCATTGTTTAGAAATGCAGAAAAAAGCAAAGAAATGCTTAAAATTCCGATTACTGAACTTAATAATAATTGTCTTGTCTTCATAGTATTATAAATATAATTTATACGATGTGCTGTCTTTTCCAATAAGCTTCTAAAATAGTAAAATATTTTTTAAAAATACATTATTTTTTTTGATTATGACTTAATTTATAAACATTCATTGTAACTGTTAGTATTTCATGCATATAACCCCTTTCTCATTACTGTTACTCATTATATTAAATCATTCACCTTTTTTATCAAATGATTTTCTGATCTATAAGAGGATCGTACAAGAGCCTCACTTTCTATTATTTTAAAACCTTTTATTAGTCCTGCATTTTTATAATTAAAAAATTCGTTTTCGCTTATAAATCTTTTAACAGGTAATTGTTCTTTAGTAGGTTGCAGATATTGTCCAATGGTCAGTATCAAACAACCTGAATGTAATAAATCATCCATACATTGAAAAACTTCTTTATCTGTTTCACCAAGACCTAACATAATGCCTGATTTTGTGATAATTCCGTTATCATTTAAAAACTTTATAACATTTAAGCTTGTTTGATATTTTGCATGCACTCTTACTTGTTTTGTTAATCTTTCAACTGTTTCAAGGTTATGTGAAACAACATCAGGTTTTGCGTTAATAATTCTCATTAAGCAGGTTTTATCGAAATTGAAATCCGGAATTAATGTTTCAATAGTGATTTCGGGAGATTGTTTTTTAATTTCAAGAATAGTCTGAGCCCATATCTCACTTCCATAATCAGGCAGATCATCTCTATCAACAGATGTAATAACACAATGTTTAAGGTTCATAAGTTTTACAGAATTTGCAACCCTGAATGGTTCATTTTCATCAGGAGGGTGTGGTTTTCCTGTTTTTACAGAACAAAATCTACAGGATCGGGTACAAATATCTCCCAATATCATAAAAGTAGCTGTTCCGTTTCCCCAGCAGGTTGCCATATTTGGACAATTCCCACTTTCACAAATCGTATGTAGATGATTGTTTTGGACGATTTCTTTGACCTTTATATAATTTTTCCCGGATGGTAACTTAATTTTTGGTTTGCCAGGATCAATATTTTTTTTTATTCCGGTCATGCTCGTATTAACAATAATAGTTTGCAAATATTGATTAGATAAAATAAAATTACAACAAAAATTTAATAAAAAGATTAACAGTTTTGCAAACGGTAGAAATTACTTTATAAACGGTCGTTAATAAAGTTCAATAAATTTAAGATTATTAACTGATGTTACGC
>JBDRPR010000066.1:0-13409 GCA_043826845.1 Bacteroidota bacterium | reverse complement strand
ATATTAAAAACAGAAACCACTATAATATTATATTTCAACAACTTATATTTGCTCTATAAGAGTAGAATATTTTAATAAACATAATTTTTTATTTTCATATTCTGCGAACAATATTTATGAACGTTATAAATAATCAAACTTTTTTATATTTAAACGGAAATACAACTTTTGTACAAACTGGTTTACCATTGCAATAACCCGGAATCCATCTGGGCAAAGTCTGTAAGATATTTATAATTTCATTTGCAAAATCAGGCGCATATGAATTTTCTATGGTAAAATTCGAAATTATACCAGTAGGCGAAACAATAAAACTAATGTATGCTGTCCCGCTTTCCTTCGGTATTTGTTCGGTTTTCAATATTAATTTTGAATACAAATCATTGTACATTGTATTGGTACCACCTCTATATTCAGGTGCAATATTTACAGAAACGACAGTATCTATAGAAAGTTGTTGATTCCCCTTGTCATCAAAATATTTCCATGAATTAAAAATTTGTTTTCCCTGATTAAATTCACCAATTGCCGCCAATGTTCCGTTTTTATGAAAAATTTGCCAGATTCCATGATCCTTTTCGTTTTGTAATTTTCCTTTTGATTCGAGTGTATCACCTATATAATAAAAAATAGAATCAGGAACATCATTCTCATAGGTTTTTCTATAGCTTATCTGATTGTTTTTAAAACAAATATAATCACCTTGCATAGTATCATTCTTATAATGCATAATAATATCTCTTTCACCCGTTTCATAAAAGCTTTCGTATTTCCCGTTCATTAATCCAATGCAATAGTTTATTATAAACTTCAGATTACCATTAGGATAATAATATTTCCATTCGCCTTCTTTATATTTATCAACTAAAAAACCTTTTTCTTTCAACTTATTATCATCATAATAGTTTTCAATATTTCTCGTTCTCAATCTGTCATTCCAAAAGTAAGTAAAGGAATTTTTTTTCATATTTATTGAATAAATATATCCTGTTGGCAGATAAAAAGATGAAGTATTTGCAATTCTCTTTGACTGTATTATCTCTTTACCAGTAAATCGTAAACTTTCGTATTTATCTGTTATAATATTAAAAGGCATTTCAAATCCTAGTTCAACCTGCTCAAACCTATAGTAAAAAATTATGTCATTACTGTCTTTGACGGTTGCATATCTAAGTAATGGCGGATCTGCATTATAAAGAAAAGTATTTAAAAATGGTAAATAATTTTCTCCGGTGATTTCAGTCACAAAATTTAGAAAGTCGTCAGTATCGCATATCCTGTATTTGTACTTGTTATAGAAATCCTTTATAAGCTTTTTAAACAGATCATCGTTGTCCATTATACATCTCAGATTATGAAGCATAATGGCTCCTTTATTATAGATATCACCGCCTAAAAAAGAATTATCATTAACATGCCTCACTCCTACCAACGGCCAGATATTGAATATTGACTGCATAATAACTGCAGCTCCTTTGATATATGAATTATATCCATATTTTTCCTCCATAAATAAAAGTTCTGCATATGTTCCAAAACCTTCATTTATCCATGCATCAGCCATATCTCCAATAGCCACAGCATTCCCCCACCATTCATGAGCTGTTTCATGAACGACCAGATAGTCATAATCTGTATCTTCATAATTGCGTCTTTTGTTTTTACCATAATTATCTCCAATCGCAATTGCACTCTGATGCTCCATTCCCATAAAAGGTGATTCGATAAAAGCTGCTCCATCATTTTTAAAAGGAAATTCTCCAAAAACTTTTTCAAAAACTTCAAATACGTCTTTTGTCTTGCTGTAATATTCCCTGGCTATTTTTTCATTTTGTGGCAGAACATAATAATCAATGTAATATGTGCCGTTTGCGTTGGTATATTCCTCTCCAAACTGAATAAAATTTCCTGCATATAATGTAACATTGTAATTGTTGATAGGATATGAAACAAACCACTCAAAAGCATTATAATTACTATCAACCGGATATGACCTTATCAGGTTCCCGTTTGAGACAGCTGTAAGATCAGATGGAACCTCAATCGTTATTCTCATAGAATCAGGTTTATCTGAAAGATGGTCTTTATTTGGCCACCATGAACTTGCACCAAGGTGCTCGCAAGCTACACCTATCCAATGTTTATTTTTCTTCTTACTCCAGACAAATCCACCATTCCATGGAGGATTTGGTGCAATTCTCGGAATCCCTGAATAGTTTACCTGTATACAGTAATTTTTTCCCACAGCTAATTCTTCACTTAATTCAATAAAGACAGCATTGAACTCTCTTGTATATTTCAGCTCTGATCCATTAAAAAGAATTGAATCAATGGAGTAATTAGCAAAAAGATCAAGTTGAATTGTTTTGGATTTTTCCGCCATATTAAAATAAATCAGATTTTTACCTTTAATTTTTTGCTCTTCAGGGTATATTCTTACTTTTAAATTATATGAAGTTACATCAAAGCATGCTCTTTCGCTTCGCAAAGCACCCTGTAATGAATCTATTCTGCTAAAAACAGGTTTAAGGTTGTTATCTTCCTTAAAGTCAGGATTCTCAATATAACCATCAGCTAAAATATTAGCAGCAAATTCTTTTGATAACCAAAAATCAACCAAACTATCTTTTCCTATGTATCCGGAACTTTTTGCCAACTGAAAATCTATTTTGGCAGCATTCATCTCGTTAAGGTGCTTTTTCGCAATTCCACGATAATAGTACATGAATTTACCTTCAACCGGATACTTCTGAATAAAACTATTCATCAGCACAATTGCATTATGAATCTGATTATTATTCAATTCGATTTCAATTTCATTCACTCTCTCATAAATTTCAACAGACCTTTCTCTATTCTGGATATATTGGTAATAATTCTGATTTTGAGCAAATATATTATTTAAACAACTAATAAACAAGACAAAAAGTATGGTTTTCATTTTTTTTTTTGCATTGATTTACAATCAAATGTAAAAAATAAATAAATAGAAAAAGTAAATGTTTTGTAAAACATTTATTGTCTGAAATTTTGATTGATGAAAAGTCGACTATGTTTTTTTTAAGGCATGAGTATCTGGCTGTTTACAGAGTTGTTTTAAATAAGCCAGAGGAATATGTATAGTGGTTATTCCGGCATTTATTTTAACCTCCTCTATTAAAGTGCAGATCGTAATAATCCCCAGTATTTAAATTAATTTATAGGTTAAAATAACAGTTCCCACCATCTTTAACTAAAATGATTTCTTCTTTCCACCCTCCTGTCCAGTTTTTGCAGAAACAATTGACCCATACTTCTTTTTGTCCCTTATTATTGACAACAGCAATATATTGCCTTTTGTAATTATTCAGTTCAATCCTGTCATTTTTTTTAGGTTGCAAAACAAGGTTGTAATTATTTATCATTCTGTTAAGAATCTGTTCAATGCTCACTAAATCTCTGGTTGTAAGTTTTGTTTGTGTGCGATTTCTAAAAATCCAGTTATATGAATTATCATATGGAATTATTGCATAGGTCAAAGTGTCTGAATGCCCGAATGGGCTTATATATACAGTCACTTTATATGAGCAACACCCGAATTCATCAATAATTTTGTATTTATAATTCCAGATCATGTTTATAATTTTTTCCGATTTGTTATTTGTTTCGACATTTGGTTTTCCATACTCCTGTATAAGTGATTTTTTTATCTTCCCGAAAAAATCATTTGCTTCATCAAGCTGAACAATACTGAATTCTTTTTGCTGTTCCACATAAGACAATTGAAACATAGAGTCAAAATAAAGCCTGACATTCATTTCATCATATACAAATCTTGTAATTTTTGAATATGCAGGTTCCGAATAATCATTTTTTATTTCAATTCCTTTGTTGCTTATCATTTTTTCTGCAGTTTTTTTTTCAGTCTTCCACTCAAGAAATTTCCATCCGTTAAATTCATTTGGTTTTTGATCCTGAGCTTTAAGTTGTTGCCCAAATAAACCAATTAAAAGTATTGCAAAATAAATTTTCATTTCACAATAATTTTTATCTTTTAATCCTGTTAATTTCATCCATATTAGGAAAATAATGCTCGTTATAAATCCAGTTTTTATCACGATAATAAACGGTTGAATCTGAACAGATGCATTCAAATGTCAGAGCATCCACACCGGCCATTGGATCATATCCATAAAAAACCTGCCTGCTATCTTTTACCATTGAAAAAAAGACCTGTTTAAACTCAGTCGTTTCGGGACAAAGGATTATCATTGAGTCAGGGTCAAGACCCTCGAGAATGATGCCATTTTCAAATACATAATTCTTATCTTTTCCCCATCTGTACCCAATTGACTCGAATGAAACAGCATCAGCACTGTCAAGCAGCCATAAATGCCTTCCGTCGGTCATAAAGTGATCAATGTAAACATTTTTACAGTCTTTTGCATACCAACCCTCTTGGCCCAGATTCTCAAAAGTTGCCGTATCAATATCCGGAACTTCTCTGAAAAAAACAGGATCACTCCCCTCTCCTTTTCCTTCATCAGCAACAGTAGCAGTTTGTATGTACATTTTATTATCAGAACCAAAGTAAAATCCTTTTGACAGTTCTTTATAAATTGTTGAGTTATGCTTATATGCTGAGTTGTTTTGTCCGCAACTGAAGATAAAAATAAATAATATAAAGTACAATATTTGGTATCTCATAAAATCAAAATTTCTTTAATCAACTTCCAATTTTAAATATTCACAACTTTTTAAAAAATGCTTATTTTCATATGCCTCAAATATCAGTTCGAACATGTATCCAATATTGACAACTATTTCATTTTGTGTTGTCTCCGAAAATTTTAATTCTGAATATTGTTTATAAGGTATTGAATAAATTGATGTCAGGTGTGAAATCAGATCGTAGGTTTTACCTTCCTTTGCTTTTAATTCACTCTCAATTTGTTCTGTTGATACTATTTTATTGAACTCATCATTAGGGTCAATGAAAAATACTCCCTCTTCTGACAGGCATCTTATAAATGCTTTTAATTCATTCTCCTTTTCGTAACCACGCAAATTATTTGAATCACACTTCAATGTCTCCAGAAGATCATAAATATCCTTGTATTGCTCAGGAATATTCCTCTCTGTTATTTTATAGGTTGATTCTTGCGAATAAGATAATTTTGTGAATACTAAAAATATCAATACAAAAAGTAGTTTAGTCATGTGTGTTTTCTTTATTACAACAAATTAATTTCCTTTTTTGGAAAACTTGACATCTGCCATCGGAAACACTGCCGAACCCTCAGTATAGCGAAGTTCTGCATTCATATTTTTATTTAACGGTCCTATCCAAAATTCAACTTTTTTTTTCCAAAGGATCATTTTCAAAGATTTTTCCAACCAAATCACATTGAATTGTATATGCGCACCCTGTCATTCTTGTGGGAAGAAGCCAGTTTGTCCTGATTTTTCCATTTTCTAGTACAGCCGATCCAATATTGCCATTTACAGTTTTATCACTATTGATAGTTAATGTGGTAACAGTTACGTCTGAAATAAATTGAGATTTCATGTTTTCAGCTTTATAACGAACAGTAATTTTATACTTGTCGGATTTCCATGTTCCAAATATTTCGGGAGCAACTTTCAAAGGCCCACATGAATGAAATATAAACGTTGCTGCAATTAATAACCATATAATCAATCGGTAATAATTTAAACAATGATTTTTCATTTTTTATCAGTTTATTAAAGTGATAAAATTAAATTTTTTTACAAACTAAATAATAAATATTAAAATCAGGATTCCTGTTCAATCTGTAATCTTGTTTGCATCTGCCAGTTAAGATTTACACGCATGGTCAGTATTCGGCATCTGGTAACACATCCAATAATTTTTTTATCAATTTCCAGATCATCTCTGATATCAATAGGCCAGACAGATACATGGTTAAATTGCACTAAATTTCTGTCTTCATAATGAAAATCCATACCATATTCAATGCCGGTATTAATATCTTTGATCCATAATCCGATAAGGGCTTTGTCAGAGTTTTTCTTTCTAAACTGAATGACTTCAACATTGTGGCCGGTTGGTATTGGAGCGACAAAGTCAAGTGTAATGTCCTGTGTTTTCATAATTCTATTCTTTAGTGGTTAACTTCTTGTTTATTGAAATTAGAATATTTAATTTGCCAGGAAAAGTCTGTGATTTTGAAGTGAAACCATCCGTGCAATATTATTTTTCATTTTTTAGAGGTTATCTGTGTGTTGGAAAGAATTTTACAACAAACCGATGTTACTGAATTTTTACTTCTTTTCGAAAACTTCAAATTCAAAACTTCCATAGTCAGTCTTTCCATCTTTCGATTTGATAAATATTTTAAGTGTCCCTGCCTTATGAGGAATAATAGTATAATTCCCGAAATCCCCTTTAATTTCGGCTTCTGTGGCAGAAAGCTCAAAAAACGGTGGCACTCCCTGCATCCCAATTTCTATCGAATTTTCAATGTCTTTGATCAAACAGTTTGTTTTAATTGATACCATTGGTTTTGTAGTTATAAATTCTGACATAAAAGGTAAAACAGTGTCACCTTTCTCGGTTTTAACTTTCAGATTTCCGCTAAATTTTGCCAGACCTTCCTGATCAGCAATAATTGAAACTTTTAATACACCATTCTCCCATTTTGAGTCTATGATTTCAACTCCTGTATTTTCAAATGAGACAAGGTCATTCCACTGTGATGAATTTATAGGTATAACTTGAGCTTCAAATGTGTCGCCTTGCATAACATAGCTTGACTTAGCATCCACGATTACTTCAGTCGGATAATTCCTGTTTGTTTTAGTTTCTGTACAGCCAATGGTCGCTGCCACAACTGTCAATAATAAGAATGTCTTTTTCATGTGTTTATTTTTTTATTTTTTAAATTATTGTCACATGGTCCCGATAGTCCCGATAGCTATCGGGATCGGTAGCCTAATAATCATTCCGATAGCTATCGGAACAATTTGTGATAAATTTTTATCATGGGCATTTCATAAAATGATTATAATTTGTTTTTATAATACATATTGCCTAATATCCACTCAATAAATTAATAGAATAAAAGTATTTTGTGAATATGTACAAACCTATACATTTTTTTGAAATTCACCTAATAAATTTTTATCAGATACAGAAATATGAACAATGACCTGTTAAAAATGTTTCTAATACCATTCGTACCAACTATTCTGATCTACAGGTAATATAAGCTCATTAATAAAAACATCCAGCTTTTTCAGGTCGGGAACTACAACAAAATATACCAAAATACTTTTAAAATCCTGACCTATTTTAATATCGTAAACATAATGGCCTTCACCTTCAACATTTTCGTCTATATACTCGTTTTCCATTTTTGGCAGATCAAAGCTGTTAAGAATTTCTGCAAGTTTGTTTTTTTGTTTTGTGTTTAAAATGTTTGAGTATACGAGTTTTGGAGGACGACCGTTTGTAGAATACTTTGTTACTACAATGCTGTCGTTTTGTATCCAGTAGGTTAATGTTTTGTATGTACCCTTTACATAATGTGTCCTTTTAACAGAGTATTCCACAGGTGTCTGAGAAAAAGAAAGCTGAACCAGGCAGCAAATTAAAATTATTAAAATATTTCGCTGTTATCCCTCTTACGGTGTGTAAAAGTTTTGTAAACCTTATTTATCAAGGCTTTCAGCAAATTACAATAGCTTCACAAAATTTACACAAAAATTTCTCCAAAAATAACTATAATTTCTTAGCAAATCAAGGGTTTAATTTTGCAATAATAAAACCTCCTTAATTTCTATTTGACCACACCAATTAATTTTTGCATCCGCAAAAAATAAAATCACAATTTATTTACAAATTTAAAATTTAAAACAATGAAAAAATATAAAAAAATTGAAAAGATTGATTCTTTTTCTGAAATGGGTAAAGAAATAGATTTAATAAGAAAAGCTCTACAAGGTACTAACGAGGTAACAAGAGAGCAAAAAAAGGAATTTGACAGATTGACAAAAAAGCTGTTTAAGCAAAATGATGCGTTGAAAGAAACACTTATTTTTCTTTCTTCTTTTGTTGAATCGCTTTCGATTTTTTGTCAGGAAAAGCAAATTTAATTTTGCCAGATTTAATATCATCCATAAATGAATCAAACTTTTTTTGAGTTTCCATTAATGATTGAATCATGTCGGCAATTCTTGTTTGTGGGTCTTTGTTTGGTATTGATTTTTTTGCCATAACAATATTATTTTTCGCTATTATCCCTCTTATGGTGTATAAGAGAACATAAAAGTATAAATAAAAGACAGTTATGGAGCAAATAGAACAAACGAAAAAATTACAGGGTCAAAAAGACAATTTTAACATATCTTTGGGTAAACTAAAATCTAAGGGATATGAAAAAAGAAAAAATTAATTATGAATTATGGTCATTTATTTTAAGTTTATTAATAATGTTTACAACTATGTTTAATAATGAATTAAGAGATTTTATTTTAAAAGATTGGCAGTCTATTATGTTTTTTATAGGTGTTTTACTGTTTATATTTTCGATTATAAGTTATATAATGAGGCGTATTTGCCGAAATATAATTAAATCTGAATTTGGAGAAATAGTTGATAATAATAAAATTATGGGCGAAAACATTAGCTATATATTGAAAACAATGACTATTAATCAGGCTTTAATGAATGAACTATTGGAAAGATATAGCACCGAAGATTTAATTATGATTTGTAAATCTGTTAGGAAAAAGAATAAGGGAATTTGCTATAATAACGAAACTGATGATCCAAGATTGCCGAATTTAAAAGATTATGGAATTAAACCTGAAATAATTAAGAAATTACTCTTAGAAGAATTGGAAAATAAAAAAAATCAAATAATCACACCGTAAGAGGGATAAAAGCGAAATATTTTGTTTCACTTTAAAATATTTATGAATTGGTTTGTTTTATAGGGCTAAAGATACAATTTAAACAGATTTCCATAAATTTATCAGGATACAAATAATTTATTCCTTCAATTCTAAAAAATCACCTAAAGCAGCTAGTCTTTTGCCGGTTTCTGCATCAAAAATCTGAACATAGTCACCGTAGGCTTCGTCGCCTTCCATAATAATTTTATTCTTATACATGCTTAAAGTAACTTCGTTTGAGTATTCGGAATGAGATGCCATAATCTGCTTTACATCTGCTGTCCATTTCATTTTTCCGGTTTGTAGATCGAAACAATGCAGGCTGGAACCGGTAGCTATTGGATGATAATTTGCAATGTATAGTAAATTGCCTTTTAAAATAAATTCACAGGCAGGATTTCCATACTTAATTTTAAATTCATATTTTTTATTATCAATCATTTGAACAGAGAAATGATCACCTACCTGAGTGACAAATCCGGCCAGATATTTTTCATTTTCGTCTAATATCAATCCATTGGCGGTTTTGTCGTATTCGATAAGGGTAAAATCATCCATTGATAATACGATTGTTTTAAACTTATCAGCAAATGCAATATGTGAAGTGAAAATCATTTGTGATGCCGTTAAACCATTAAAATAAAGATAGCGGTTATAATTATTTGTATTAGGTTCAGGATGATTTATATATGTGTGTTCAATTTCCGTACGCATTATCTCCTCACCGCCTGCATTGTATTTACAAATCATGTAATGCGTTGTGTACATATCTTCCATAAACATAATAATATCATTTTTGTATGGAAGCAGATTAATATAATACTCATGAACCTCGGGCAATGGTATTTCAACAGGTAGTTTTATGGCATTAATAAGTTTATCACCTTCAAAAATATTTACATTGTAAATTCCCTTTTCTTTGTTTTTTTCGACTACAAAAGTCTTTCCATTAAGAATGACCGAATCAGAAACAGGATTTGTAAAACGGTGTGCATATTTAGAGCAGATTTTAAAGTCTGTTGACGGTATTCCATCAATCAGAATTGCATTGTTCTCCTCAAGATCAATATAGTATCCCTGAAACGGATACAATTTACTACACTCCAATGTATCCGGCGATTGATTATTTTTGTTTTCTATTTTTGAAGTCTGCGGTGTGGTACAGGAAAACATACATATCAGAGCAAAAAAGAATATTGTGTTCATAGTTTTCAAATTGATTGGATTTATTTGTTAAAATGATTGCTGTTTCGTTTTAATTAATAAGTTTTATATTTTATAACATCCTAATAATATGTGCATTAAAGTTTAATTGATTTACATAAAACTATATGAATTTTCATTCGTCTATGTGTTAAACTTTAGTTAACATGTGGGTTTCATAAATATAATTAATAAACTACAACCTTCTCAACTTTAATACTTTCAGCATCTCTGTCAAATATTTTCACCAAATAAATTCCGTCGCATAAGTCATTAGTGCTTATAACTGCATTGTTAGTTCCATTGTAAGTTTTGTAAAAAACTGTTTTTCCGGTCTGGTCAATCAGGTAAACTTCAAATATGCCGTTATCATTAAAAGCCAGATTTATTAGCCTGTTTGTACTGTTGTAAAAAATATTGATATTTTCATTATTCTCTACAAATGTAATTTTGTTTACAACATCACATCCATCAGATGTCAAAAGATCATATCTGTAATTGGTAAGGTATAACCTTGCCCGTGCTTTCTGCCCTTCGGTAAACTGATTTATGCATGTAGGAAGTCCATAATTCATGTAAGTACGAAGATTGTCTTCAACATCGGTTGTAAAAGGATTATTTGCCGTAGTATCATCGGCATCGGTGCTACAGGTATTATCGCTGCATGTTAATACAATATTTTCCTGTGTGCTTGGCGGAGTATCACAAACTCTGTCGCCATGCAAAAGGCAGTCGTTATTTGCACAGCCATTCTGAAATATGTGGTACAAACCAGTATAATGTCCTATTTCGTGAGCAAGCATCACTCCTGCCACATAACCGGTTGTCAGATATGCAATATCTATAATAACTCCGTCACGATAGTCTCTGGGCATCCAGGGGAATGTTGAAAAGCCACTTGCGTCAATCAGGTTTGCTATAATCCAGACATTTAAATATTTCTTAGGATCCCAGAATGTAAGATGTTTTATTGAATCGGTATAATATGAATTTACTGAAAGTCCGCAACTGTCTGCAAGATGAGTTTCAAATCGGGTTATCCCTGTTGTTGAATTGCCGTTTGTATCCCTGCAGGCAAGGCAGAATTCAATTTCCATATCCGAACCAACTCCCTGATCAAATGAACCGGTATTCCTGTATGCATCGTTAAGGTTGGCTAAAAAAGAAGTGATTACAGTATTGTCATCAGGATTTCCGTCGTAAAAATCTCCGGGTTGTGATCCTGGTCTGCAAATCAGGTGAAAAACAACCGGAATGGAATAAACAATGTCTTTGTTGTCTTTAGCAGATGAGCTTTTTTGAATATTGTAGATATTTTCTTCTGATTTAATAAATTGCAACCGGTAATCGTAATTATTAAGCATAATCTCGTGATACTGATCAGTACCGCAATTAATAATTTCCTGAGCATTTGTAATTATGCAAAAGCAAAATATAAATGCAATCTGCAGAATATGCTTCATAAATTGGGTATTACAAATTTGTTTAAAAAGAAAAACCAATAATAGATTGTACTAATTATTATGGTTTTACGATCAACAGGTCATTCTGGCTCATAATAAATCTGACATCAGAATGCACCCAGCTCACATCTGCTTCTATGCAGGTGATACCAAGTTTTTTCCATTCCTTTTTAATATACTCACGCACTTCTTCTGCATCGGCATCTTTAAAAAGTTTATCACTTGCCCTGCCAAATGTATGCTGTGAAGTAGGTGAATAATAAGTACTTTCTGGAGTTCTTAAACCAGACCAATTTCTTTCAAGATTATGAAACCAGTTATTTATGGTTACAGGACCGAAATGATCTCTGAGCATCTGATCTGCTTTAACCAACCTTGGATCAATTAACCCAATTAAAATATGAGGCTTATGAATATATTTGCTATACATTTCTTTAGGAATATATTCATCCAGATAAAAATTTGTACTAAGTTGTACTCTTGCCATAATTAAAATTTTTTGATAAAGATAATATTTTATTGTAAAAAAGTGTCAAAAATGTCAGGTGGTTAAAGAAATTAAAGTTGAAGTTAAAATAAACGGCTGCTTCAAAAGCTAGGGGTTATGATTTTTATCAATTTTTTGCTTTTAATCTATGAAGGGAATAGACAAAATGTATTGAATTTCTGAAACTTCAATCAAAGTCGAACATTATAAAACTCCGCAATAATTCTGTTGCAAATTCCTAGTTAAAGTTGCTAACTTTACGAATTAAATTTTTGAAGGCAATCTGATGAATTTTTTATATCCGGCATTTTTGTGGGCTTTGTTTACTCTGGCGATTCCGGTTATCATTCATTTGTTTAATTTCAGACGGTACAAATTAATATATTTCAGCAATATTCAATTGCTTAAAGATGTTAAAAAAGAGACAAGGTCACGAACACGCCTGAAACAATGGCTGATACTCCTCTCCCGTCTTTTAATGATCACCGCATTAATTTTCGCATTTGCACAACCCATTATTCCAAAAGGAGATATAATTGTTGAAAGGAATAATAATCCTGTAGGTATTTATCTCGATAATTCCTTTAGCATGGAAGCAGAAGGTAGTGCCGGAAAGCTTATTGAAGTCTGCAAATCAAAAGTTTCAGAAATCGTTGAAGCATACCGACCTAATACGAAATTTATTTTAATGACGAATGATCTCGAAAATAGACTTCAGCATTTATTGAGCAAAGAACAGTTGCTTGAATATCTGCCTGAAATTCAACCTTCGCCGGTTAATATTGCCATGAGTGAAATAATAACCCGAATTGACGATCTTTCAAGGCAATTCAATAACACCACAGTGAATGACATGTTTGTTTTAAGTGATTTTCAGAAAGTCACCTCAGATTTAAAAAATATAAAATCCGATACAATAAAAAACTTTTTTTTAATTCCCTCATTTCCTGAAAACACCAATAACCTATTTATTGATTCTGTTTGGTTTGATAGTCCTGTGCATAATTATAATCAGACTGAAAATATAAATATCAAAATTGTAAATAATTCAAAGGAAAGCTATCAGAATATTCCGGTAAATTTATTTATAAATGACTCATTAAAAATGCTGGGTAGCTTAAATATTGAAGGCGGATCTGATAAGACTTTACAGCTTAATTACACCAATTCCAAAAAAGGGCAAATAAATGGAAGAATCGAAATAAGTGATTATCCTATCACATATGACAACAATTTCTATTTCTCATATCTGATTGCTGATAAGCTTAATGTACTAATAATTAATAATAATGAATCAAACCGATACATCACGGCCTTGCTTAAAAATGACTCAAATA
>JBDRPR010000065.1:0-3078 GCA_043826845.1 Bacteroidota bacterium | reverse complement strand
CAGGATTTTATTGATAAAGAAATATATCCTATCCTTGACCGATTAGATGCACAGGAAGATAATCTAACTCATGATATGCTTAAAAAGGCTGGAGAACTAGGACTTTTAGGAGTTTCCATACCTGCAAAGTATGATGGATTTGAGCAAAATTTTATCACTTCAATGATGGTTGCAGATTATATAGGGTCAGGGCATGGTTTTTCAGTTGCATTTTCTGCACATACAGGAATAGGATCATTGCCTCTTTTATATTATGGAAATGAGGAACAAAAACAGAAATATTTACCAAAATTAGCGACAGGTGAGCATGCTGCTGCATATTGTCTGACTGAACCAAATGCCGGTTCTGATGCAAATGCCGGAAAATCGAAGGCTATTTTATCCGAAGATGGACAAAATTATATCATTAACGGACAAAAAATGTGGATAACAAACGGAGGGTTTGCTGATCTTTTTACAGTTTTTGCTAAAATTGATGATGACAGAGTTCTAAGTGCCTTTTTAATTGAAAGCAAATGGGAAGGAGTTATCCTGAACCCGGAAGAAAAAAAGATGGGAATAAAAAGCTCGTCCACAAGACAGATATTTTTTAACGACGTAAAAGTTCCCGTTGGTAATTTGCTGGGAAAAAGAGGAGAAGGTTTCAGAATAGCATTGAATATTCTGCACGTAGGAAGAGTAAAACTTGGAGCAAGTGTTCTGGGAGGAGGAAGAATGGCTATAAAACATTCAGTTGTTTATGCCAATGAGAGGAAACAATTTGGAAAATTTATTTCTGAATTTGGTGCAATAAAATATAAAATTGCCGAACAGGCAATAAAACAATTTACTACGGAAAGCTCTGTGTACCGATGTAGCGGTGATATCAACAATACTATTGTAATCAATATTTCAAAAGGTATGAGTAGCGAAGAAGCTGAAATTGATGCAATAGCAAAATTTTCAATTGAAGCTGCAATATTAAAAGTGTATGGTTCTGAAGGAATGGATTATATTGTTGATGAAGCAGTGCAGATATATGGTGGAATGGGGTTTTCGTCTGATTCGCCTGTTGACAGATGCTTCAGAGATTCAAGAATAAACAGGATTTTTGAAGGAACCAATGAAATAAATCGGCTGGTTGTTATTGACACTTTATTAAAATTTATAAAACGTGGCGATTATCCGTTATTTGAAATAGGGAATTCATTTATTTCAGAAAATGAGAAAATGGATACATGCATCAAAACTTCGAATTATTATAAAGACAAGTTTCTCTGTTTGAAAAATCTTAAAAAGGCTATTATCATTACATTAACGGCTGCACATAATGAACTGAAAAATCAATTTGGTCAGGAACAACAAATTATGATGAATATTTCTGACATGATTATTCAACTGTACTCTGCTGAATCAACATATCTCAGAGTCAAAAAAGCTGAGAATCTCAGAGGAATTGATTATGTGGAATATTTTAAATATATGCTTGATGTTCATCTGTATGACGCTTCTGATATTATCCGAAAAAATGGAATTGATGCAATTAATTCGTTTGCATCAGGTGATTTACAGGTAAAATTATACAATGCAGTTAACAGACTTTGTGAGACAACTCCAGTAAATATAAAAGATTACAGAAGAAAAATTGCAGATAAAATTATTGAAAACAACAAATATTGCTTTTAATTTATTTATAAATAATTAACTTTTTATGCAACTTAATAATCTGGTATGATAATAATAACAGGTGCGGCAGGATTTATAGGAAGTAATTTGATTCAAAAATTGAATGATGAAAAATTCTATGATATTGTACTGGTTGATGATTTTTCGAAAAAAGCAAAAGAAATCAATTATATTACAAAGCGTTATACTGTTTTGGTTGACAGAAAAGATTTTTTTGAATGGTTAAGTAAAAATCATCAATTTGTTCAGTTCATTTTTCACCTTGGAGCAAGGACAGATACAACAGAATTCGATATGAATATATTAAATGCTTTGAATTTAAATTATTCGAAATCTGTATGGAATGCCTGTTGCCAATATGGAATTCCTTTGATATATGCTTCAAGTGCCGCCACCTATGGTGATGGAGCCCTTGGTTATAGTGATTCTCATGAAATGATAAATAAATTATCTCCACTAAATCCTTATGGAGTTTCAAAAAATAATTTTGATGTGTGGGCACTTGAGCAAAAAGTTAAACCATTTTTCTGGACAGGAATAAAATTTTTCAATGTGTATGGTCCAAACGAATATCACAAGGGAAGAATGGCTTCGGTTGTTTATCATGCTTTTAATCAAGTAAAAACAAAAAAAAGAATTGACCTTTTTAAGTCCCATATACCTGAATTCAAAAACGGTGAGCAAATGCGCGATTTTATATACATTGATGATGTTGTTGATGTATTATATTATTTTATGCATCACCGAAAGAATTCAGGAATATATAATCTTGGTACGGGAAAAGCGAGAACATTTAATGATCTGGCAAAATCAGTTTTTAAATCGCTTCAATTATCCGAAAATATCGGATATATTGATACACCTGTTGACATTAGGGAAAAATATCAGTATTTTACCGAAGCAAAGATGGAAAAATTTAGGTCAACAGGTTATTTAAAAGATTTTGTTTCACTTGAAGACGGGATTTCAACTTATATAAATACCTATTTGTCTGCAAACAAGATAAAATAAAATCATCACCATTTTTATTCTTAACAATTATAACATTAATAAATCAAATTATCTTTTGTTCGGGTAAATTTGAATTCCTAAATTTGTGACTTTATTAAAATAATTTTTCTTCCAGATTCCATGAAATTAATTCTGATCAATATATTTCTCTTCCTGACCCTTTTTTCAATAAACGGACAAAATGTTTCTGTTAAAGTTTCTGGTAATAAAGTAAACATTCAAGGAAAACAATATTTTTTACATGTAGTTCAAAAAGGAGATACCTTATACGCATTAAGTTAAGCCTACACTGTTTTACAATTAGATTTTGCTATGGAAAATCCCGTATTTTTTAATGGGATGAAAGATGGTTCTACATTTTATTTTGCTATCATTAGTAATCAGGTAATCAATGAAACAGAT
>JBDRPR010000064.1:0-11715 GCA_043826845.1 Bacteroidota bacterium | reverse complement strand
ATATCTGATTCCAGCAGTAAAGTTTCCCTTTGTATAATTAAAATTTGCGTATGAATTTAATCCAATTTTTTCAGAAGGAACTGTCGCTCCAATTATAGTATCTTCAAGATAATATTGAAAATCTGTTTGAAAATTTCCATGAAATTGCCCCTCGTTATTTTGAGCTGTAATAATTAAGGAATAAGTTCCTGTTAAAAGAAGAAAACAAAAAGAGATAATAGGTTTCATGTGTTTATTTTTTTATTTTTAAAATTATTGTCACATGGAATGCCCTAATAATCATATCGGTTTGTGATAAATTTTTATCATGGGCATTTCATAATTCTAATGTTCGATTTCTTCTCCATTAGCTAGTTTTTTTACCATGTTATACAATTCTTCCTCATCTCCTTCTGCATATCCGGTATGTTGCCAGACAATCTCGCCTGCCCCATTTAACAAAAATGTATGGGGAATATTAATCACATTCATTGCTTTTTTTAATTCGCTATTTGAATCAAGATATACATCATATTCCCATCCTTTTCCGTTAATAAATGGAGATACTCTACTTGTACTTCTTGTATCATCGATTGAAATTGCAACTAGTTTCACCATTGTTTCTTCTTTCCAATCATCATACAAATCAGCAATTGCTGATAGTTCTTTTACACACGGAACACACCATGTGGCCCAAAAACTGATTATCACCGGATTTCCTTCATTAGAGATTTCATCAGATTTTACTGTTTTCCCGTCAAGTGATTTAATCTCAACCGAAGGAATTTTTGAATTTGATTCCTGCGCAGATATTAATCCGGCAATAATTAGCGCAATAGATAAAAATATATTTTTTTTCATCTGTTATATATTTGTTTTTTAAAAGTCCGATAGTTTTTATCATGGGCATTTCATAAAATAAAAATTTTATTACCCCTTTGGTTTGTCAAAAATAAAGCCATATTACTCTACAATTAGTTTTGCTGAATAAAAATTATTATGCTGATCAAATAAAATCAAATTATAAATACCCGGGATAAGATTATCAACAGGCAATTTTATTGCTTTTTCATGTGCTGTAATTATTGAATAGCTTTGTTGCACACCAACTATATTAAAAACAGAAACTCTATAATCCTCATCATAGAAAGAATTTGAAAAAATATTTACAATTTCACTTGCAGGATTCGGGTATATTTCGACTTTATTTAATGAAGTTTTAATCTCATTAACGGAGACATAATTCAGACAAAAATCCAGAGTTATCTGACTTCCGCTAAATGCAGATGCACCAAAAGACACGAGAGTTGACCCGTTCCACATAACTAACCCATAAGAGGTGCCACTCAATCCATCATTTCCAGAATCATAAACAATAAACTGATAGCAACTGTCTTCATATAGACATGGATAGTCAAAATATATTTTATTTGGTGTATCAAAATTCCCTCCTGATGCAACAACTGTTGATCCTTGTTTTATTTCCCAACTAGTTTGAGTGGGATTATCATCAGTTTTAACTTTTACTGTTACCTCTGTTCCAATTGAATTTGTACTGAAAGTTCTTGAAACTGTATCATTACTTTGATCTTCATCAGTTAATCCGTTGGGATTTGCAGTTTGAAATTCAAAAGTATGATCACCGTCAATAAGGGTGTCGCTTTCAGAAAAAAGAACTGTTTCAAAACCATACATGTTCAGATTGCCGGTCCAGTTTAAAGTATCATAATTTAAACCATCAATTATTGAATATATATCCAGAGAAGTTAATGGATCTGTTCCATAATTCTGGATTTTCAATTTAGGAATAACAGTCCCCTGGCAAAAATCACCAACGGGATCCATATATTCAAATATTTTTACGTCATTTGTGTTTGTTGTAAGAAGAGGGCATGTTTGAGACAAAGAATAAATCTGGCTTGCTGTTTTTTGTCCTATCTCAGAAATTACTCTGTCCGGACAAATCATATAAATCGTCGGGAAATAATTAATATGATATGAACCATTAATTGCAGTACTGTTAATAATAGGATAAGGAGTCCCTGTAACCCAATCACCCTGTGTATTTGTTCCGGTGCCATTCAAATCAGCCAGAGTAGTTGACCCATCACCTTCAATAAAAAACACCATCATTTCGTTTGTTCCCTGAGGTCCGTATGCGTTATATACGTCTCTAAGTGCATGTGTGTTATGATAACTCCAGCAAGGGCCACACCATGTTGCCGAAACATCAATTATCACTACTTTACCTGAATCTAAATAATCGTACAAAGTATATGTACTACTATTAATATCCGTAAGTGTCCAGTTTGGAGCAATTTCTCCGTCTGATAGTTGTGCGGATACATAAAAAACAGTCGAAAACACAATCAATGTGAGAAAAATAAGATTTTTCATAATTAAAAAAAAAGCGGTAGCAAATCTACCGCTTTTTCATATAAATACAATATTATTTTTCCAGAACAATTTTCCTGGTTATTACATTGCCTTCGTTAACAATTTTTACAATATAAGTACCATTATCGAAAGTAGAAAGATCAATTTGCTGATAAGAAGTATTTGAATTTACTGAAGTAACAACTTCCCCAAGCGTATTGTATATGTCAATAGTTGCATTTTCAACATTTAAAAACTTAATTAAACCACTTGTAGGGTTTGGATAAATATGAATATTATTTTCTAAAATATATTCCTGATTGCCAGTAACAATATTCAGTAATTCAACTGTTCCTGCATTTTGAATATCTCTGTCGTTTACATTCGCTGCATTAATTTTATTTACAAAAGCAACGATATAGCAATCAGCTTCAACCCATGCTCCTGGAACCGTAAAATTATAAGTTTTTGAATAATTTGAACCAGCAGTTGTAGGAGTAGTAATCTGATCTCCCCATACTCCAGAAAGAACATCTCTTACAGAATGCTGATGGATCCATGGAGACGTAGTTGCACCAGATTGTCCGGTTGCACTTTCCTGAATGTTATTCTGACAAATCCATACAGATACACCATAAGAACCTGTAAATGTAGTAAGAAAGTTTCCGGAAACAGTCAGATTCAACGCATTGGTCGAGGAATTATAAGAACCATTTAACAAAACTGAAACAAATGCTGGTTCTGCAACTCTTGTGTCAATAGCTGTTTCGCCATAACCACTGCCAGGCCAGAAAACAGGACCTGGATCATCTGTTCCGTCACCATCATTATCCAGACCATTATAATATCTATCTGCCATTCCTGCCGGAGCATATGATCCACCGCCATCATTATAAAATTCCATCATACCTGGATCTTCACTTTCAGGAATTGTAAGAAAATCGGTATAATAACCTGAGTGATGAGTCATCATTATCATATTTGCCTGAGTAGCTTCATATGCTAAAATTGCATCCATTACAGGAGGACAATTTGGGCATGATTCAGTTGAAAATTCTTCCCAAACAACCAATCTTTGCATTAAACTGCTTGTAACCAGAATTGCTTTTGAAAGAACATTATTTGCAGTATTACCATCTGTACCACCGTTTACATTTAAAATTGTAACTTCTATATTATAAGTTGCTTCAACTGCAGTATTAAATGGAACATCATGTGTAAAATTATGTGTTCCTCCTGTAGCAAGATTAATACCTGTTACATTAAAAGTACCAACAGATGCACCTCCGTCAATTGTATAAGATACTGAATAAGATGTAATGTTAGTAGTACCTATGTTTTGAACAGTTCCTGTAATATTAACATTTGTAGAGGGCAGAGTATAATTAGGGAAAGTTAGTGAAGCTAAAGTAGCATCAAGAGCAAGACAATTTCCACCAATTGCATATACGCTATAATCACCGGTTGCAACAGTTTGATTTTGCTGAACTCCATTATAAGATATAGTAACAGTATTTGATGTACCACCAAACCAGTTAAAAGTATAGCAGTCATTATCAATTACACAAACTCTTGTAGATTCTGTAATATTCCACTGATAAGCACCATGAACTCCAATAACATCATTTGAAGTATTCAAAATTTCCCATGATTGTCCTCCTTGATCATCAGAATTAACAGCAACATCAATATAGGAATCTGTATTGGAAAATACATCAGCATAATTATTATTGCTTCCATCAGAATCAGCCGTGAGGTTAACGTTTGCAGAAATTGTATAATATCCTAATGCTGAAACGTCTGCGGTTTGGGTAAAAGTATAATCATATGAAGTAGCAGGTGCAATAGATGAAGAAACAGTTTCAGTTACAGGAGTGCCTCCATTTATGCTGTATGTAACAGGAAAGCCAGTAATTGCAGCACCCCCGTAGTTAAATATTGTAATTGTCACTGGTTCTGCAGCTCCAAGTGAACAAGATGAACCATTGTTTGGAGCAACAACGTCAGTAATTCCAGCATCGGTAATAGTGTTTTCATATACTGATACATCATCAATATTAATTCTGAACATATCTGTGCAATTGGTATGAATAAAAGCAATATAAACATTTTGACCTGCATATGCAGAGAGATCGACGGTTCTTTTCCAGTATAAATTTAATTCTGGACCTGCTGCCAGTACAGTTTCATGGAAAAGTTGAGTTGTGAAATTTGCAGCTGCGGTTCCTGTTGTTGATATTTTTACGTCATAATGTTCTGAAGGCCATGTCTGATCCTGTGCTCGGACATACCATTCCAGAAAAACTGTTCCTGAAGCAGTAGTTAAATTAATCTGAGGAGTAATCGCATAATTGTTTGGTGTCAGGGGAGCTCCATCCCATGATTGAGAAACTAATGCACATGTGCCACCATGTGTCGTTGTGGAAGTACACCAAAACTCCCAGAAATAAGTATCACCATCTACATCAAGTGCTGTCCATCCAGCAGTGGCTAAATCCCCGCCCTCAAAATCTTCTGAAAAAAAAGTAACTAATGCATCCTTTGGCTGAGTATTTGCCTGAGCAGGTGAATTGTCTTTTATAATACCATGAGTGGCATTATATTTTGATGTATATTCCTGAGCCATTAAAAATAGCCCGAAAAACATCATACCAAATAATAAGTAGGTTTTTTTCATAAATATTAATTTGTTTTAGTTTGAAATTCAAAAGTACAGAATAAAATAATTGAAATCCAAATAAATTTAAATTGTAGAATTCAACAATATGTTTAATGAGTTATATTTGTGCTCTTTAAATTATTACCAGTAGTGCTTTTGTTGGATAATAAAATAATTGCAACATATTAAAGTTTTACATACATTCAGCAAAATCGAGGATGTGTAGAAATTTTAGATTTCTACATTATTGCTTTTCTCTTTTTTTTGTTGTATCTTTGGATAGATATTTTATTGTATTAATACAAAATTCTGACATTATGAAGAAAAATTTACTATTAGTTATTTTTATTTCTATAGCAGGTATTGCATTCACACAAAATTTAAGATTCTACAATCATAGTGCCGTAAATGTTAGCGGAGATACTATAACTGTAACGGGATTACCTGGCGATTTCGAAATTGTTCAGGAACTAAATGTTTTCAATGCCGGTTCATATTCAATTTCTGTTAAAGTAAAAAAAAGAGTTCACTATTTTATTAACGGAACTACTAATACATTCTGTTGGGTATTGTGTTATACTCCATCAACAATTATCAGCACTCAATCAAAACTGATTGCTGCCGGAGATACTGCAAGCGGGGCAAATGGTTTCAGCGGTCATTATTCTCCCGTTGGTAATTCCGGGGAAAGTATGATTTCCTATACAGCCTTTGATATGAATAATACAAATGATTCAGTTATTGTATATGTAAAATTTGTTGCAGGGACCAATGGTGTTAATGATTATTCTGAATTAATATCTGTAAATACTCCGTATCCTGTTCCGGCTGATCAGCAGGTTTATTTTAATATTAATCTATCGTCTTCTAAAACAGGTGATTTAGCGGTCTATAATATTATTGGAAACGAAATTTATCGAAAATCAATTGATGTTAGTCAGAAAAAAATCAATATCAATACATCGGCTTTTAATAATGGTATTTATCTTTATTGTATTTCTGATAATAAGAAAACTATAAAAACCGGCAAATTCGTTGTTTCTCATTAAATATATTTTGTTTAAGGTATTATTAGCCGGAAAATGTCCGGCTTTTTTTTTATGAAACTTTGAATTTGATTATAATTAAAAAGTTATAAATTAAAAAACATAAAACTTTTTAACAATCGACAAACCAATTATAATATTCTATAACTTCGACAATTCATGCAAACGTTGATGTTTGTTAAAAAATGACTATGATGAGACCTCATTTGCAAGTTTGCCATCGGCGAGCAGTTGCTTGTGGCGATCCGCAAAAGCGGATTCGGGGCTCATCCGACCTTTATAATAAATTATTTACGATAGAATACATAATATTTTGATTAATCAGGTTACGATAGAAAAAATTTTAGATTCAGCTCAAATCATTGAAGTTATAGGGGAATTTGTGTCTTTGAAAAAAAGAGGTGTTAATTTCATCGGGTTATGTCCTTTTCATGATGAAAAAACTCCTTCTTTTACTGTTTCACCATCAAAAGAAATATTTAAGTGTTTCGGATGCGGAAAAGCCGGAAATGTTGTAAACTTCATAATGGAGCATGAGCATATGACATATCCTGATGCTTTAAGATTCTTAGCCAAAAAGTACAATGTTGAAATAGCAGAAAAAGAGCAGACTCCTGAGGATATTGAAAGGAAAAATGAAGTTGAAAGTTTGATGATCGTCAGTTCATTCGCACAAAAATATTTTTCAGATTTTCTATTGAATAATCCTGATGGCAGAGCAAACGGATATAGTTATTTTGCTGAGAGAGGTTTCAGAGAAGATATAATTGAAAAATTTCAACTGGGTTTTTGCCCCGATGAAAAAAATGTATTTACAAATGATGCATTAAAACAGGGTTATAAGCTTGAATATCTTGTGGGAGCAGGCCTTACAATTCAACGAGACGACTGGATTGTTGACCGTTTTAGCGGAAGAGTAACATTTCCTATTCATAATATTGCAGGCAGAGTTATAGGTTTTTCTGCAAGAACATTAAAATCTGATAAAAATATTGCCAAATACCTTAATTCCCCCGATTCTACAATATATCATAAAGGCAACGTTTTATATGGATTATATCTGGCGAAACAAAGTATAGGGAAAAAAGATAAATGCTATATTGTTGAAGGAAACACTGATGTTATCTCTATGTATCAATCAGGAATTGAAAATGTTGTTGCATCTTCTGGAACAGCTCTTACAACAAATCAATTAAAACTGATTAAGCGTTTCACTAATAATATTACAATTGTATTTGACGGAGACGAGGCAGGAATAAAAGCATCATTAAGAGGAATAGATCTAGCTCTTGAAGAAGGGCTGAATTTAAAAGTTGTGCTACTTCCCAAGGGTGAAGATCCTGATTCGTTTTCAAAAAATTGTTCTTCTGATGTATTGTTTTCATATCTACATGAAAATGAAAAAGATTTTATCGAATTTAAATTAGACCTGTTGCTTGAAGAAGCAAAAACAGACCCGATAAAACGAGCTGGTCTTGTTTCAGATATACTTCGCTCAGTATCGGTAATTCCCGACAATATAATTCGTTCTGTATATCTAAAAGACTGCAGTACAAAATTGAATATAAGTGAGCCCATTTTGTACCATGAAATGCAGAAATTATTTCTTAAAAAAAGCAGTATTTCATCTGAGCTCAGATCAGGTGTGGGAGCAAAAGAGCACAAACCTACAACCCCTCTGCTTCCATCATTTATCGAAGATGTTTATTTAGGAACCCAGGAGAAAGAAATTATACAATATTTAATTAACTTTGGTAGCGAGGATATTGAATTTCCTATAGATCAAGAAAATTATGAAAAAATGTCTGTCGCAGAGTATATTATTACCGAGATAAAAAATGATGATCTTGAATTTAAGAATCTAATTTATAAGGCTGTATTTGAGGAATTTGAATTATTATTGAAAGAAGGAAAAAAAATTACTTCAAAGCACTTTACAAACCATCAAAATGATGAAATACGAAAACTTGCAGCAGATGTTTTGAGTCCAAAACATAAATTAAGCAAACGATGGGACAATCAAAGTGCTAATAATGAACTTGATAAATTTCAGACTGCAAAAAACATTAAAAAAGCAGTAATCGCTTTCAAAAGCAAGATAATTCTTGCAGTTGAAAAAGATCTGACAAAACAGATAAAAGAACTTGCAAAAACAAGTGATAATGAAGAACTGAATTCTTTGCTTTATAAAATGACTCAGATTTCTGAAAAAAAGAAGATACTATCTTTTTTACTTGAAAGAATTATTTTATAATTCCTTCGCGTAACAGTTTTATTTTCTTAAGATTACTATTTCCTGTCAGTTTAATCTGCTTGTTATCAAAATCCTTGGCAAGCATTGTCCAGACTCCTAAAATTGTTTCCGTTTCATAGTTAGTTATTCCAATAATTTCAATATCAATATCATCTTCAGGATGAGCATAAAATATATTGGAATAATCTCCGACAACTACGACTTTTTTATTTACAGAAACCGGATCTGACTCATTAATAACCTTACTTCTGTGTTTAATTCGAATAAAAATTTTAGGGCATGATATGTCCTTACATTTTAAATAAGCTAAAGAGTAATTGATTGATGAAAATGCAGGGATATTGATTGTAAAGGGTTTCTCATCAAATCCAATTATTTTTTTTTGGTTCAGAATTTCTGCATTCATCGATATCAGACATTTTAATTGATGCTCAAGTCCTGCAAGTTTATAAAATGGAATAAAGCCCAAAATTGTATTATATTCCTGATTATCTGTTCTGGTAATTTCATAATATTTTTCATAGGATTTTGTTCTATCTGAATTGTGTAATTCAGAATTTATTGTAATATTTGAGACTCCCAGATCAGCAAGATATAAAGCAGGGATATCATAATACAAAGGAAGAACAACGCCATTAATACCTGAGATTTTTTGTTCATTTATATCTTTCAGTTCAAATTTTACATCTTCGATTTTATCAAATTTTATTGTCTGATTGTTTGTGTATAAATCCAGATCAAAATTTTTTGTTTTGGTTTCAAAACCTATAATTGCCTCATCAGAAAAGCTGTAATGAGGAATAAACAATTTTAGTCTGAAATCATTATTCAACTGGTTCAGGATTATCAAACCTGGCAATTTTAATTCCTCATTTTCGATTAATCTATAATGGTTTAAGTAGTATTTGACATCATTTCCTGCAATGTTAAAAGGAAGGAACTCAACATCCATGTCCAAAGGAATTGAAGTACTATCAAAATCAACAATTAAATCCATTCCTGTTACATTCTGATGCCTGCTTGGTTCCACAACAATACTCTTACAGATTATTTGCGGAATTCGCTTTTTTGTATAAGTCAGATCCATTTTTTCAATATTCTTGTTGCTGAATTCATTTTCTCTTAGCTCAAATTCGCCTGGAGTGTGTGCAATTTTATATGATGATATAAAATCATTATTTACAAGCTGATCCTGATCTTCTACAATAATTGTTATAGGATCATTCTCTGAAATTTTAAAAATCGCTCCCCCTTCATTTGCACTAAAGGAGTTTTTAGAAACACCGGAATGATAGATTATATCATTTCCTGTAACAACTTTCCAAAGGAGATCAGGGTAGCCATATCCCTTGTTTTTTTTGGAAAAAATACGACCAAAAATATTTGGCTCATCATACTCACCATATTTTACAGTCAGGCTTTTTATATATAAATCTGCAATAAACATTTCCGGTTGAACGATTGAAAGTTTTGATTTAGCAATTTCCTTTAACAAGAAATCTCTGTTTTTACTCGTAGCATTCAATTTAATTATAAGATTGTGCATCCCTTTATTTAAATTGAGCTTTCTGTAGGGTATAAAAAAACTGAAATTATCTGTTATCCCTTTATCCTTTGCTGATACAGTTAAGAACTCATGTAGCACATTTTCACTAGTGCTTTCCATCGGCATGTATATCAGCCTGTTGTTTTCATCAATAATAGTAAAATAAAAAAAGTAGTTTTTAAAATTTTCGTTTTTCGCATACCCTCTTACCTGCTGTGACATAAATTTATATTCACTGTTAAAAGAAATCTGTATTCCTTCCTGATCATATTTTTTTCCGGTCTTCGTAATGAAATCTGAAATATAAAACTCCTGATCTTTATAATCATAATAATTGAGATATATCACAGGTATTTTCCCTGAATATATTTCCCCGTAGTTTTTATTACTGTTATTTATTAATAATGAAAGGTTTAAATTATGTTTTCCTGCTGTCAGATTTAATTCATAATCAGGAATGAAAAGATTCAGATAACGATTTATATACTTGTTCCCTTCCTGATATTCCGGTCTTATATACACTACCGAATAAATAGATGAATTATTAAAAAGAATATTACCAATACTGTCTTTCAAAATTGCCGTAATATTATAGCTTTCTTCACTTGAATCGGTTTCTGATAATTTACATTCCAAATCAAATGAAATAGATACACCTAGATTGAAGTTAACTTTATCCCAAATTGAAGTTTTAATATTTGAAACCTTAAATAAGTCTTTAGTAGTATTCTCATTTTGGGAGAAAGCTATTATTACCGTAAGAATAAAAACGGTAAGAATTAATAATTTTTGCATACTTCAATATATTTTATCAATAACAGCTTCGGCTAATTTAATATTTTCTGGTTTTCCAATATCCATCCAGATTGATTCATCATGTATATATGCAGATATTTTTCTTGCAAAGGCTATTTTAATATAAACATCTTTAATGGAGAATTTCCCGTTCATATCCATATATTTGAAAATTTCCGGACTTACAATCTGTATTCCACTGAATGCATAAGGTATAAGCTTGGATGTCGGAGCCTTACACAACATTGTTTCATTGGTTTTAAAATTTTTCCATCCGCACAGAAATAACTCTTTATCAAATAAAAAATACCTGGAAGTTTTACGATTTCTGACAGCAAGAGTCACAATGGCATTTTCATTAAGATGGTAATCGTACATTTTTTTTAAATCGAGATTGGTAATAATATCAACATTGTGAAGAAGAAATGGCTCATCTCCGAAAAATTTTTCTGCTTTTTTTAAACCTCCACCGGTGTCAAGCAGCTGATCTCTTTCATCTGATATGCTTATATTGAGACCAAAATTATTATTCTCTTTTAAAAAATTAATAATAGAATTAGCAAAATGATGAACATTTACAATTATATCAGTAAACCCTGACTTTTTAAGTTGTAATATAACGATTTGCAAAAGCGGTATTCCATTGATTTCCACCAAAGCCTTTGGTTTATCATTAGTTAAAGGCCTCAGACGGGTTCCCAGCCCTGCTGCAAAAACCATTGCTTTCATTTCATCTCTTTCTAAAATATTATTGCTAGCAATATATGACAATTTTTACATTTATACTCCGATTTATAAAAAAGGTTTTTAACGATTTTTTTACTGAGAAAAATATTACTCTGATATGATTTTCAGTATTAACTGATGTTACGCAAAATAACATATTTACATTTTTTATGATTACTCATTTCACTACGTTTCATTCGGAATGACATGGCCTGTGATGCATGTATGAGGGAGAGGGTGGGCGTCTATGATAGTTGTTCTCAATTTAAATTATTTATTTGGACGCCCACCCTCTCCCTCCTGTAAAAGACATGCAATGTCATTCCGAACAAAG
>JBDRPR010000063.1:0-15329 GCA_043826845.1 Bacteroidota bacterium | reverse complement strand
GAAGTTTTAGTTCTTTTGCCTGATTTTCGAAGCTTAATTTCTCAATTTCTTCAAATGATATCTGATTTTCTTTTCTAACCACCAGGTTTTCAGTTTCAAGAGAGGACACATATTGTTCCTGCAAAGCACTTTTTTCTTTATCAAATTCAGTTTTTACATTTTCTGAATTGGTAAGATTGTATTCTACATCATCAATATTTTTTGAAATAGATGATAGTAGTTTTGTGTAATTATTTGTTTCTGCTATTTTTTTTGCTTTCTCAAGATATTTCAATGCTTCTTCATAGTTCCCCCAGTTGGCATAAGAAGCACCAATCTGATTAAGCATTATTGCAATGTCTTTGTTATTGCCTGATGATTCATTTATTTCAAGCGATTTTTTATAATATTCTATTGCTTTCTGATAAGATTGTTTATTAAAATAATTATTTCCAATATTATTTAAGATAAGGTCTGTATTATTGTTATCTTTTAGTTCCTGATATATTTTTAATGCTTTAGATAACTCATCAATCGAATTGTCATATTGATTTAATTCTCTATATATAGCTCCAATTTCACTGTAACAATAGGCAACGCCATCTTTGCGATTTGCTGCTAAATAAATATCTGAAGCTTCCCTTATATAGCCAATACTTTCTGAATATTTACCTGTTGCTTTTGTCGCTTTTCCAAGAATTATTAACGAATTAAGTTCTCCATTACGGTTTTTTATCTTTCTTGATATTTCAAGCGATAAATTTGAGTAATCAATACTTTTGTCTGGTGAAACCTTAATATTTTTTTCAGCAAGATTATTCAGATATTCTATTTTTTCAGTATCAGTTTTTTTATCAAGCACATTATTTAAACTATCGGGCAACGTTTGTCCAAAGGAAAACATATTACACCCCACCAAAATAAGAAGAAAAACTACTAATAATGTTTTAATGCACATAATTGAACCAGTTTTATTTGAAATAACTTAAAAAACGCAACCGTTACACAAAATTATCACAGGCATAAAAATAATAAAATCCTTGAACTTCGTGGAGCAATTTTACAACTCTCTCCGATGAATCGGGGAATACATATTAAATAAAATATATTTGCTATTAATCTTTGATTGTATCTGACTTTTTGGAAAAGGTTCATAAATTACATTTTCAATATTTTAACTTCAATTCTTCTGTTCTTTGCATGTTCCTGTTCACTGCATTTAAGACATTCACAATGAGCGATCAGGTGTGTTTTACCATATCCTTTAGCAACAATTCTATCCATACTTATTCCTTGTAAAATAATATAGTTTTTTGCACTATTTGCTCTTTTTTGAGAAAGATTAAGATTAAACTCCGCACTTGACTGACAATCAGTATGTGCGCTCAATTCGATAACCATTTTTTCATTTTCATTCATAATCTGCACTATCTTATCTAATACAGATACAGATGCTTTGGTCAAATCAGCCTTTCCATAATCGAAATAAATATTATGAAATTCTATCACTTTATCAATTTTCATTTCAACGTCCATTTTTGTATCAACAATACCAACAATTTGATATTCCGATTCAAAATATTGACTATCTATATCAATTACTTTCTTTTTATAACCATCGCCTACAAGGACAAGCTGTAAATCTCTTTCATCTATTGATTCATCTTTTTTAGGTACTGTTATTTCAAACTCACCATTATCGTTTGTGGTCGAATATGCAATAGTGTCTCCGGTAGCTTTATTTACAACATATATAGTCGCATTATTAATATTTTTATCAGTTAAAACATCACGAACAACCCCGTTAATACTATCAAAAGATAATTTAAAGGGTATAACTTTATATGAAAATTTTGTGTTTACTGATTCTACAGTATGAGTCGTAACATCAATTGATTTTACTTCTTCGGGCAACTTTATTCTAAAAATATCATTCAGTCCTATTGAATTTTCTGTTGATGAAAAATAAAGATATTCACCTGAGGCAGGGATGGTAAATTTTGTATCAGAACCTTTCGTGTTAATTTCATCTCCAAGATTTTGTGGTTCTGTCCAACTCAACCATGTATCATCAAGCCTGCGTGTCATAAAAACATCTTCTTTACCAAAGCCGCTGATACCAGAAGTTGAATAATATAAAGTAACTCCATCAGCAGCTAAAAATGGGCTATAATCATTTGTAACAGTATTAATTATGGCTCCTAGATTCAGAGGTTCAGACCAATTATTTTCGCCGGTCTTGAAACTGACATATAAATCTAATCCTCCATAACTACTACTGTTCTCCATTGCAATTAATAATACTCTATTATCATTTGTCAAATAGTAATTTACAAACTTATTATCGTTTTTAAAATTTTTGATATTCTGTTTTTCTGGAAAGCCCCATCCATCTTTTGTCCTGTTCGAGACAGAGGCACCTGGAGACACAGAACCATCTTTATAATATACATTTCCAAGCAATAAAGTATTTCCATCGGGAGTTATTGATTGAACAAAATTATTATTTTTATTATTTAAAGGAGGGCCAATATTTACAGATGGTAGCCAGTTTCCATCTATATCTGAACTTGAGAACCAGATATCATCCTCATCTTCCAATCCACCTACATTTTCAGGAGAATATTTTCTGTCAAAATATAATGTTTTTACATCCGGTGAAATTACAGGTGCAACTTCATCAAGTTCTGTATTAATAGCTGTACCTAGCGATTCTTTTTTATAAGAATATTTAACATTTGATGCAACATTTACATATGCTTTAATAGAATCTTTATTGTCTGATATACCAAAAGCGTCAATTTCGAAATCATTAACTTTATCGGGATGCAATATTAGTTCCCCCTCAATTACATCGAAAGGCGTTGGTTCAAAAAAAACATTCAACATCCTCGAATTTGCATCTACCAGCTTTGGATTATTTTGATAAACAATTTTTTCCTGATTATCACTTCCATATAAAATTATTTTTTCAATTGCCCCAGGCTTATAGCTCTCAGCAATTGCTACTTGCGTAACTTTAACTGGTTTTTCAAAAGCAACTCTTATAGATGCAGGCTTTGTTTCTTTATTATTTTTTACAACAGTCCATGCACAAGGAGAAGAACCACCGTATGGCATCACGTTAGGTTTTCCTAAAATCTGACCGGCTGATTTTTCTTTATCACTAAACTGTGAGGAAAAGGCAATAACCTTATTAGCCCATTGGATGTGATCATTATAAACATTACTATTTACATTTTCTTTTTTTGATTTTGAAGATGTGTTTTTTTGAGCATAAACACAAAACACAAACTGTATAAAAAATAAAGAAAATAAGAAAATAATTTTCATTTTGTACAACTGTTTTTATTATTTAAGGACGTTTCCAAAAACGATTTTAGCCTTAATATAATATAACAAAAGTATAACATTGTTTTTCTAAAAACAAATTTTCGTCCACCTTCATTTTTTGTTTAACTATACATCAATGATTTAAAAAAGTATCATTCAAATTTTGAATGAAATATCGACATTACAAGAAGGTGTTAATTAACCTTTCTTTTTATCATCATCAAACTTTTTTGCCTCCTGCCAGATTGTTTCCATTTCATCAAGGCTCATTTCATGCATGGATTTTCCTTTTAAAAGAGTTTTTTCTTCCAGATAATTGAACCGGGAAATGAATTTGTTGTTGGTTTTTTCCAAAGCAATTTCCGGATCAATATCGTAAAGCCGGGCTGCATTTATCAATGAGAATAATAAGTCTCCGAATTCAGCAGTAATTTTTTCCCGATTATCCGATTTAAAAAGTTCAGTTTTAAACTCTTTCATTTCTTCATCAACTTTACCCCAAACCTGTTCTGGCTTTTCCCAATCAAATCCGACACCCCGTGCCTTTTCCTGTAACCTTATGGCTTTTATAAGAGCTGGGAGTGAAGAAGGAACGCCCTGAAGAACACGGTTTTTATTTCCTTCTTTTAATTTTAAGTTTTCCCAATTTTCAGCAACTTCCATTGCAGAACTAACTTTTATATCTCCATAAATATGCGGATGCCGGTATATAAGTTTTTTATTAATATTATTTATTACATCTGAAATATCAAAATCGCCTGTTTCAGAACCTATTTTAGCATAAAAAACAATATGCAGCAATATATCTCCAAGTTCCTTTTTAATGCCTTCGGCGTCCTTCCTAACAACTGCATCAGCGAGTTCATATGTTTCTTCAATTGTCAGTTTTCGAAGACTTTCAAAGTCCTGTTTTTTATCCCAGGGGCACTTTTCCCTGAGTTCATCCATTATGTTTAGTAATTTTTCGAATGCTTTGAGTTTTTCTTTCATATCTTATTCAATTACACCGTTAAAGGCGTCTTCAACTGTCCATGCCTGCGCTTCTTTAATGAAGAACTTTTTTACTTCACTCCATATTTCAACAAAAAATTCACTTTTTCTGTAATCATTCAAATGTTGCTCTGTCTCCCATGAACTGTAAGAAAAAAAGCGGTTACTCTGATTTTTATCACATAAAATATTTACAGAATGACAGCCATCAAAAGACTCAATTTTATCTTGTATAGATTGGATCATTGATTTAAAATTTTCAATTTCCGAATCCTTGACTTCCATTTTTACTATTCTAATAATCATTTGAATATAATTCTAATATTATCGTTAACATTTAGCCTTAACATAACATTTGCCGAACCATTTTTCTGGGCAATTTCCAGCAAATTTAAGGAATTAAAAATTGCCATTATTTCACCATCTTCAGTTTCAAAGAATGATTTGTTTATTTTGCTGATTTTATGATGGTTTGAGTGCGGGTGGATTGAAAATTGTTTTCCTTCTGACAAATCTTCAAATTGTTTTTTACTTATATTTGTGATTGCGTTTCCATAAGAATCAATATAAATTATACTACCTGTAAGAACAATATTTTCATCTTTTGTTTTTTCGACAAATGGCATAAATGAAGTGTACTTATTTATTTCAAAAATCTCATTTCCTAATTCTATAATTTCTCCTCCTCCGATAATATGAATTGCAGAACTGGCAAAAACATATAATTCAGGAAATGTAGTCTGATTTTCCAAAGTTTCCAGTTCAATTATCTGATCAGGTAATGAATCAAATAATAATCCCGGGAATCCATTATCAGCACAAATAAAGTAATGATTGTTGCTTTTTATAACCAAATGCTTTGATCTGAGATTAGCTTCACTATTCACACATACCAGATGAATACTTCCAGGGGGAAATTGCTTGTAACAACTCCTTAAAATAAATGCTGCCTGTGCAATATTATTTTTCGGAATATCATGTGCCAGATCAACAACAGTAATGTCAGAACAATTACTTATAATAGCGCCTTTTATTGCCCCAATATAATAATCGCTGTGAGAATATTCGGTTGTTAATGTTATTACTGACATTTGTTGAAAAATGATTATTTTCAGATAAAAAACATTTCAAAAAATTCTGTTTATTTGTACATCAAACCTACATAAATTTTCTCAAATATGTACAAACCTGATAAAATTTTATGCAGATTTTCTGCCATTCCCAATTGCTATCGGGAATTCATGCAAAACTCTTCAAATAAATATAAAATAAATTGCATAGAGAAAACAATTAATCTCAATCAAATTAATGACTGAAAAAATAATATTTTTAGATTCACTTGACCATTTGGAGTTTTATGGTTCAAATAATTCAAGATTAGATTTAATAATCAAACAATTTCCAAAAATAAAAATTATTGCCCGTGGAAATGAGTTAAAAGCTTTTGGAAATGAAGCAGATTTAATTGATTTCGAAAACAAAATTTCTCGTATAATTTCATATATAAAAAAATATAATCACATCAATAAAGAAATTATTAAAAAATTACTTCAAGAAGGAGGAGATAATTTTATAAATAATAATGAAAATGATTCTGACACATTATTGTTTGGAAATAATGGAAAAGTAATAAAGGCAAGAACTGTCAACCAAAGGAAATTTGTTAATGCAAGTCTGAAAAATGATTTGTTGATTGCTGTTGGTCCTGCCGGAACCGGAAAAACATATACCGCAATTGCTCTTGCAGTACGGGCATTGAAAAATAAAGAAGTAAAAAAAATAATTCTTAGCAGACCGGCTGTTGAAGCAGGAGAACAATTAGGATATTTGCCGGGAGATCTTAAAGAGAAACTTGACCCATATTTACAGCCGCTTTATGATGCACTATGGGATATGATTCCTTCAAAAAAGCTTACCGAATATTTTGAAGAAGGAATTATAGAAATTGCCCCATTAGGATTCATGAGAGGCCGAACTCTGGAAAATGCGTGGGTAATATTGGACGAAGCACAGAATGCGACAAACAATCAACTGAAAATGTTTCTGACCCGAATGGGACTGTTTTCGAAATTTATTGTAACCGGTGATATTACTCAAATCGATTTGCCAGTTAAAAGCAAGTCAGGATTATTAAATGCAATTACAATTTTAAAATCAATAAACGGTATTTCAATTATTAAGTTTGACAACAGAGATATAATCCGACATAAACTTGTGAAATCTATTGTAGATGCTTACAAAAAATATGAGGAGGATTAATATATTGTTAAATTGTTGAATTGTTGAATTTCTACTATGGAAAAGAAGTATTTAGATATAAATGACTTAAGTTCTTACATAATTGCATTTAATTTAAGCAATTATGTTTGGGATATTGTTGTGAAATGGGACTTGTTTGCTAAAATGCATGTTGGTGGACAATTTGTTGAAGCAATTGATTCAATATCAGCAAATATTGCTGAAGGATTTGGTCGTTATCATAAGAAAGATAGAGTTAAGTTTTATCGTTATAGTCAGGGTTCAGTTAAAGAATCTTTTGACTGGAATGAGAAATCAAAAGTGAGATTGTTGCTTAAAAATGAGGAATATAATCATATTATCACTGAACTTCAAAAATTACCAAAAGAACTAAATCAACTAATAAGTTTCACAAATCAAAAACTAACAATTTAACAATTTAGCAATTTAGCAATTTAACAATTTATTTAGTATATGAATTCAATAACAAAAACCAATTTCAATTTTCCTGGTCAGAAAAGTTTTTATAAAGGGAAAGTCCGTGATGTTTATTATATTAAAGATGATTTTTTGGTTATGGTTGTAACTGACCGTATCTCTGCATTTGACGTTGTTCTTCCGAAAGGGATTCCTTATAAAGGACAAGTTTTAAATCAAATTGCTTCAAAATTTTTAGATTTGACAAAAGATATAGTTCCTAACTGGAAAATTTCCACTCCTGATCCAAATGTAATGGCAGGTCACTTATGCAAACCATTTCCGATTGAAATGATTATAAGAGGTTACTTAACAGGCAGTTCATGGAGAGAGTACAAAAATGGAGCAAGGTCAATATGTGGAGTTCAGGTTCCTGATGGGATGAAAGAACATCAGGCATTTCCTGAACCGATTATAACACCGACAACAAAAGCAGAAACAGGTCACGATGAAAATATTTCGAAAGATGAAATACTTGATAAAAAGATTATCTCTCCTGAAGATTATGCTCAGTTGGAAAAATACACGAATGAACTATTTAATCGTGGAACTCAAATAGCAAAAGAAAAAGGATTAATTCTGGTTGACACAAAGTATGAATTTGGTAAAAAAGATGATGAAATTTATTTAATTGATGAAATTCATACACCTGACAGTTCAAGATATTTTTATCTCGAGGGATATGAAGATAGACAATCAAAAGGGGAAGCACAAAAACAACTGTCAAAGGAATTTGTTAGAGAATGGCTTATGAAAAACGGATTTCAGGGACAACAAGGACAAAAAGTTCCGGAAATGACTGATGAATTTGTATCTCAGATTTCAGCAAGATATATTGAGTTGTTTGAATCCATAACGGGAGATAAGTTTGTTTATGGCGATTCGGTTCATGTAAATCAACGTATTGAAAAAAACATTGAAAATTTTATTAAAAGTCTATAAAATTTTTAGTTATGATTGAGTAAAACTCCGATATTAATGAAAAAGTAATAATTTTAATTCTAAAAAAATATATATAATGATGAAACCCATAGCTTTTTTTCTTCTGATTTTAGTTTTTTTTGCATATTCCTGCAATCAAAATGGCGACAAAAACAATTCCCAATCCGGCAATTTTAAATATATTGATTCTGTCAGGATTGTTGGAGAGGAAAACTTTTTAACAGGTTACTTACCCCGCTTTAATGATGGTGAAATTAATGCAGTTATTGAAATACCATCAGGTTCGGTAGAAAAATGGGAAGTAAATGCTCAAACTGGAGAAATGGAGTGGATACATGATTTGGGTGTGCCCCGAAAAGTAAGTTATATGGCCTACCCCGGGAATTATGGTTTTGTTCCACAAACTCTTCTCCCTGTAGAAGATGGATTTGATGGAGATCCACTTGATGTAATAATACTTGGAACTGCAGTCGAGAGAGGTTCAGTTATAAAATGCAAATTAATTGGTGTCATGAAAATGATTGACTCAAAGCAGCCGGATGATAAACTTATTGCAGTCAGAAGCGGGACTCCTTTTTATGATATTAATTCAATCATCGATTTAAATGAACAATTTAATGGGATAACTTACATTCTTCAAACCTGGTTTACTAATTATAAAGGCGATGGAATTGTTGAAATCACCGGATTCGGTGAAAAAGATGAAGCAGTTGAACTTCTTGTAAAAGCAATCAATTCATTTAAAGCCAACCAGTAATATTTAATATAATTACTCATATGTTTAAAAAGCCAGTCTTAATTATTCAACCCGAAATATGTAAAAAAAATATTTCAAAGATGATAGACAAGGCAAAAGAATTTGATTTGCAATTCAGACCTCATTTTAAAACACATCAATCAGTAAAAATAGCTAATTGGTTCAGGGAAAAGGGCGTTAATAAAATTACTGTCTCTTCGGTGAGCATGGCCCGATATTTTATAAATGATAACTGGAAAGATATTACCATTGCTTTCCCCTTCAATATAAATGAAACCATTGATATAAACAAAATTAGTTCAGATATAAGTATAAATCTGGTTGTTGAGTCGGAATTTACTCTCAAATATTTAGTTAACAACCTAATAAAGTATTGTGGAATCTATATTAAAATCAATACCGGATATAACAGGACTGGATTGGAAATAAATGATTATTATAATATTGATAAATTAATTAACAGAATCGCTTCATCTAAAAATCTTGAATTCAAGGGATTTTTGACCCATGCAGGGGACGCATATTCTGCAAAAAATCAAGTTGAAATTCTGACAATTGGTGAAAATATCAGAAAGGAACTTTCATTTCTAAAAATGAAATATATTAACCAATTTCCTGAATTGATTATTTCATATGGAGATACACCTTCGACAAGTCTGATGAATGATTTTACAGGTATAGATGAAATCCGTCCCGGTAATTTTGTTTTTTATGACAGTATGCAATTAATGTTGCAAACTTGTAAATTCAATCAGATTGCAATTGCCCTTGTATGCCCTGTTGTTTCTATAAATAAAAAAAGAAACGAGGTTGTAATATATGGCGGTGCCGTACATTTATCAAAAGAATATATTCCAACTGGTGATGGATTAAAAAATTTCGGACTGATTTCAAAACTAAATAATGATTACTGGTCAGAGCCTATTGAAAATACTTTCATCAAATCATTATCTCAGGAACATGGTATTATTCAAACCGACGAAATCAATTTTAAAAATTTTAATATTGGCGATTTTGTTGCGGTTATACCTGTTCACATTTGTTTAACAGCAAATTTAATGGGAGAGTATTTTACTTTTTCAGGAGAGAAACTTGATCATTTTAGTAAATATCATTTGCATTCATTATGAATATATTCACTGGCATCAAAGTATCCGTTTTTGACTGCATTGTTCCAATCGGAACATGCACCGTTTTTATCATCTAAATTAAATTTTGCAACACCTCTTTTATAAAATACCCAGCCATTTTTAGGATCCAGATCAAGAGCATTATTACAATCCCTGATTATTGTTTTATAATCACCAGCACCTTCATAAGCTTCTATTCTTGCAATGAAATAGTCCACTTTTCCCGGATTAATATCAATTAATTTATTTAGAAGAGAAATTGATTTTTGATACATTTCCATAATATTATAAATAGAACCTGCAGTATATAAGGCATCTTCATTGAGTTCATAGTATTTTAAATAAATTAAAATATCGTTTAAGGCATCCTTATAGTACTGCATTTTATTATTTATAAGTCCCCTCTCCAGATAAGCAGGTAAATAATCGGGTTTTAAAGCTATGCATTTTGTAAAATCAGCTAATGCTTTTTTATTTTTTCTTTGAAGTTTATATATTATTCCTCTCTCATAATAATATATATATTTATCTGATGATAATTTAATTGCTTTCCCCAGATCATATGATGCGCTCCCATAATCTTTAATTAAATAATAAATTTGTGACCTAAGATAATATGCATCATCTTTTTCAGGGTTCTGTTCAATGATTTTTTCAAATTCCTCTATAGCATACACATATTTTTCATTCTTCATCAAATAAACAATATTTTCGATTGCCAACTCATATTCTGTGTACCAGTCTTTTAGCCATAAATCATTCCACTTTGAAAAATTATTCATTTTTTCGAAAGAGCTGTCCAGTCTAATAGAACCCTTGGATTCTTTATACTTACTTTTTAAATGTTTTTCAATAAAATATATTGCCTGATCAAAGTTATCCTTAACTGCATATATTTTTGCAAGGTACAAACTTCCCAAACCTTCACTTATATTCTCTGCAATTTCAAAATCTTTTTTAGCATTATCATATTGCTTTTGCTGAAAATAAACTTTCCCTCTCTGATAAAATAAGTCTGAATTACTTTCATTGTTTTCAATGGCTTTTGATAAAAAAAACAAACAAGAATCCATTTGATTGTAATCTTTTTTAGCAATTGCTTTCAAATAATTCTCATCAATCTGTGCATATACAGAATTAAAGACAAAGACTGCGACAAAAAATACAATTTTGGTAAGACAATGCATTTAATAAAAGTTTTGATAAAGATAAGTAAAAAATAAAAAAGGGGCAAAAATGCCCCATTATTTATCATCGTTTTATAAAATTAAATAATATCAAAAACATCTCCGCTATTTAATAAATCATCAACTTTTCTGATTTTTGATTTATGTTTTGCATGCAGAATTTGATCCTCAACGAGATCATCGTATGTGGCAAACATAGCTGATCGTATAACCCCCAGAGCTACTGGGAATTGAGGTGGATGCATTTTTGCAAGCATCAAATGGATACCCGGATCCTGTGAATACTGATCATGGACTAATATATCCTTATCAGTAACTCCATTTTCTCCAATTTTAACAACTTTCAAACCATTATCTGTTAAAATAATACCCTTTTCTTTTTCTTTTCCAAAAACCATTGGCCACCCGCTTCGCAAAACCAGCTGATTATCATCACGAAGTTCCTTAGATGTGATAATTTCGTGTATTTTATCATTATATATAACACAATTCTGGAGAATTTCAACAACTGATGTTCCATCGTGTTTTGCTGCTTCAAACATAACTTCAGTCATCAATTTTGGTTTGGTATCAACAACTCTGGCAAAAAAAGTACCCTGAGCTCCCATTACAAGTTCACCTGGATTAAAAGGATGTTCGATTGTCCCCTGAGGTGATGTTTTTGTAACACTACCCATTGGAGTAGTTGGAGAATACTGTCCTTTTGTCAAGCCATAAATCTGGTTATTGAACAGCATAATATTAACATCAATATTTCTTCTGATTATGTGGATAAAATGATTTCCTCCAATTGCCATTGAATCTCCGTCACCGGTAGCAATCCAGACACTTAAATGTGGATTTGAAATTTTCACACCGGAGGCAATAGGATTTGCTCTTCCATGAATACCATGAAATCCATATGTGTTCACATAATAAGGAAATCTTGATGAACATCCAATACCAGAAATTATACAAAAGTTTTCTTTTTTATATCCAATTTTAGGAAAAACGTTTGCAACTGATGAAAGTATAGCATGTGCTCCGCATCCAGGACACCATTTAACCATTTGATCACTGACAAAATCCTCTTTTGTTAATGGGATTCTTGATCTTTCGACAGTATAATTATTATCAAAACTCATAATAGTGCCTCCTTATTTTATTTTATTGAATTTTTCAACCAATTCCTGAACTGTAAATGGCAAACCCTGAATTTTATTGTATTGCTCATATTTAAATTTTGGTAAAGTCATACGCAAATAATTTACAAACTGACCTGCATTTAATTCGCATACAATTATTTTTTTAAACCCTGCGAGAACTTTTTCTGTGTTTTTCGGTAGAGGCATAATATAGCTGAAATGAGCATGGCTTATTTTCTTCCCTTCTTCCTGTAACTGATTTACAGCAGTCAGAACAGCTCCTCTTGTACCTCCCCAACTTACAACTAAAATATCTCCCTTATTATCGCCAACTATATCCTGAAGAGGTAAAAAATCTGCAATTTTTTGAACTTTATCATTTCTAAGTTTTACCATTAACTCATGGTTCAGAGGATCTGTAGAAACAATTCCATCAACATTTGTTTTTTCAAGACCACCAACCCTGTGTCTTAATCCTTCTGTACCAGGAATTGCCCATTTTCTCACAAATGTAACCGGATCTCTCAAGTATGGTTTATAATTAGGATCATTTTTTTTCGCTATTGGTGGTTTAATCGTAGGAAGATCTGCAACTTTCGGAATTTTAAAAAGTTCTGATCCCTGGCCCATCTGACCATCGGTCAGAAGAATAGCCGGAGTCATATGTTCCATTGAATATTTTGCAATTTCATATGCTTTATAAAAACAATCTGCAGGAGATGCGGCCGCCATAACAATACAAGGAGCCTCTCCATTTCTTCCGAATAATGCGATATATAAATCAGATTGCTCTGATTTTGTAGGCAGACCAGTTGATGGTCCTGACCTCTGCACATTTACGATGATAAGCGGTAATTCAGTCATAACAGCTAAACCTATTGCTTCAACTTTAAGGGATAATCCTGGTCCTGAAGTTGTTGTACATGCCATTGAACCCGCAAATGAAGCCCCTATTGCAGAACAGATCCCTGCAATTTCGTCTTCTGCCTGAAATACTTTTGCTCCTAATGATTTATGTTTTGCAAGCTCCATTAATATTTCAGTAGCAGGAGTAATAGGATATGAACCCAAAAATAGAGGTCTTTTTGATCTTTCTGAGGCAGCAAGTAATCCCCATGCTGTAGCAATATTTCCAGTAATGTTTCTGTATTTACCCTTTTCAATTTTTGCGGTTGGAAGTTGTATTCTGGAAATTTGTAATTCTGAATTATCCGCAAATAAATAACCTGCTTTCAAAGCTAATTTATTGGCTTCTGCTATTTCCGGCTTAGATTTGAATTTATTGTCGATTAAATGATCAGTTACCTCCATTTTATAACCGCAAATATATATAACAACACCCAGTGCAAATATATTTTTTGTGCGCTCGGCAGATTTGTTATCAATTTCCAGATCTTTGCAGGCTTCTTTTGACAGTTTAGTAATTGGAGCTTTAATCAAAATATAACTGCTTAAACTTCCATCTTCAAGAGGATTCGTTTTATATCCTGCTTTTTCTATCGTCTTTTCATCAAAAGTATCAGTGTCGATTATGAGAGTTGCTCCTTTCTTCGCAGATTTCAAGTTAGATGCAATGGAAGCAGGGTTCATACAGACCAGAATATCGCATTCATCGCCTGATGTATTAATTTTATCACCTGCATGTACCTGAAAACCTGAAACTCCTGCAACCGTATTTTGAGGAGGTCTGATTTCAGCAGGATAATATGGAAATGTTGCTAAATTATTTCCCTCAATAGCTGCTGTGTCAGAAAACAAGGTTCCGGATAATTGCATACCATCACCGGAATCACCAACGAATTTAACAACAACATCTTCTTTTTGAACAGCTTTTACATTTTTGTTCATGATTTATTAATAATTTAATTGCTTAATATTATATTGAATATGATAAAAAATTAAAGTTTTGTAATGGTAAAATTAAAGTAATTTTAACAATATAATCCTAACAAATGACAGGTTTTTTAACAGTAAAAGTAATTTAATATATCTGTTCTACAACAATAATTAACCATACTACGATTTTACAATTTTAATATTCTTACATATCTTTGTATATCTAACTATGTTAATCATGGGAATAATAAAAAGCTTGAATGGTAAAAAACCTAAGTTCGGTAAAAATTGCTTTATTGCTGATAATGCAGTTATTATTGGCGATGTTGTGATGGGTAATGACTGTTCGATATGGTTTAGTGCGGTAATTAGAGGAGATGTGCATTCCATTCGAATCGGGAACAAGGTCAATATTCAAGACAATGCAACAGTGCATGCTACCTATAAAATCGCCCCGACAGAAATTGGCAACAATGTCTCAATAGCTCATAATGCAGTTGTTCACGGATGTACAATAAAAAACAATGTTCTTATCGGTATGGGGGCAATAATAATGGATCATGCTGTTATTGAAAACAATACAATTATCGCAGCAGGTGCATTAATTACAAAAGGAATGGTTTGTGAATCCGGTTCAGTATATGGTGGCTCACCAGCAAAAAAAATTAAAACAATCAGTCAGGATTTAATTGAAGGAGAAATCGAACGTATTGCCAATAGTTATTTGATGTACTCAGAATGGTATAAGCAAGATTAAATTTCGGAATTATCGGTTAATTGGTTGTATTGTATTTCTAATACTATTTACAATCATATTCCAATCCAAAGATAGCACAAATTTATTTCTTGCCTTTGCCCCCTTTGTTTATATTAAAGGTGTCTTTTCGGGTCTTAGAAATAGAATCAAGAGAATCAGAGACTATTTTAATGACCAAACTCCCTTTATTGATACTGTCGGATTTCACAGGAAACTCCAATTTAAACTTGTCATCGCTATAATTTTGATGATTATTTGTTTTGTCGTTTGTGTTTATTACATTGTTGTTTACGCATCTCTCTATTATAAATATAGATAATGGCATTACTATGGCAACGAAAATAGCTACATTTAATTTAACAGAATCTTTCTTTGATAATTTCAGATTTATAATAGCTGCTTTTTTTGATTCTATATCAAGTTTATTGTATTCATCAATTTCTTGCAAATATTTTTCAATTCCTTTTGTAGCTGCAATTCTACCCTTATTTGTTAATTTCAAGACAAAAGTCGCAATAGGAAATGATTTTTCGCACAAATCATGTAACAATAACAAATCTAAAACGGATTTTTCAGTAT
>JBDRPR010000062.1:0-3245 GCA_043826845.1 Bacteroidota bacterium | reverse complement strand
AGAATAATATTTTCTGGTTTACAGTCTTTATTATACCATTTACATAAATATTATTCCCTAATTCATTTAAATGTGTAAAAATTGGGTCTGCTGTACTACCAAAATCATAAGTTCTATTAAATTTTATGGTTTGGGAGAATGCACTAATTGTTGCTAACAGAAATAATATTGTAAAAGGTTTTTTCAATAAATTCATTTGCTAAATAATAAACTATTTCCAACACACACCCTTTATCCCTAAAGGGGCTATTCCCTCAGATTAAATAGGCAGTCTCCCTTTTTCACGGGAGTGACTGCTTATTTATAAATTATTTTTTAATTGATAATTCATAAGAATTATACAAATTATTATCAATATACAAAGATAATATATAATTGCCTGTAATGCAAGTACTGCAATTAATTGATAAATCTCCTTTTTCATTGTTAAGCATCCATTTATCAATTATTTTTCCATCTGCTGAGGTCATTACAAGTTTATATTCGCCTGATTGATCAGGGATATTATATCTTATAGTAAAATTACCATCCGATGGATTTGGAAATACCATTACAAAACTTTCAACAATTTCTTTAAAATTATCAGGCGAAGTCTCGATAACGGCTTTCTTTAATTCAAGAGTACCATAAGGTAGCCATACATAATTTACTTGCTGCTGATCTAATTGCTCTAATAATGCTTTTGCATCATTTTGTGCTACATGAAATTCTGTATTAGCCACAGATTGCAAAAATGTTTCATTAGCATAAATCAATGAATCGGCAATACTATCTTCAAGTTGTACAACATCAAGATTCAGGTAAGCAACAGCAGTAAATTCGTCGTACTGCAACTGTAGTTCAGAAGACAGATCAAAAGTATAAGTATTTAATCCGGCTAATTCATTTTCTGCCTCTGCAATATCACTTTTACCAAATAATAAACTATATCTTAAAATATGATCGCTTAAATAAGCAGAATTTGCAAGATAATCAATAAGGCTGTCTGTTTGAAATCCCAGACTATCATTCATACTACTTAATGCCAGTTCGTTGATTTCTGCATAATATTGAAAATCTAATGAGGATATCTCATTCTCAAGCATTACTCTTGCATTTGGCATACCATTCTGAGCTGCCCATAATTGATTTTTGAAATTTTGATTAATTTCCATCCCAGGCCCCTCTATCTCTCCGAAGGGGAGAACCACCATCGCATAAGACATCATTCCTTAACGAATTTAGCTGCCTGCTCTCCAATCTTTACAAAATAAACTCCATTTGGTAATCCTGAAATATCTATGTCATACTTCGAGTTCCTCAGCATGACTTTATTATTTAATACTACTTTTCCTTTTGTATCTACAATTTGAATTTCCAGACTATCTCCCTTTAGGCTTTGGGTAAAAGAGAATAGAAATTCAATATACAAAATACCTGAGGTAGGATTTGGATAAAGTTTAAAGCCAGTTTCTTCATCAATCTTATTTATGTTTATTCCTGTACCAAGTAAAACAGTTACTGTTTTTGAAGCTGTATCAATGCAAGAGCCATGCGAAACAACAAGTTCTACATTATAAACTCCTGTATCTGTATAAATATAACTTGGGTCTTTTATTGTATCTGCTCCGCTATCTCCAAAATCCCAACTCCAGCTATCAACATAGGCATTATTATTATAAAATTGTACAGTAACTGTATCGTTAACAAGATAGAAAGTATCTTGCAATGCTCCATTTTTTAAAGAATGTACAAGTGGTTGTAAATAACTACAACTAGTATCGGGCATAAACCAACGTCCAATCCCATAAACAGTATCTATTAATGTAACAAATGCACCTCCAACATACAATTCATCATTAAAAACATCCATAGGTCCACCCCAAGCTATAACATTTGTATCAAGAGGAAACCACTCTTCTCCATTCCATCTAGCCATATATTCACATATTTTACCTCCAGCTTGAGTAAAAGCTCCTCCTGCATATAATTCTCCTCTGTAAACTTCTAATTCACTTATTCCATCATTTGTTCCTTCAAGTAGATTATACCACTTGTATCCATCCCATTTTGCAATTCTATAGAGTCCATATGGACAACTTGGTACAGTTGTTGCAAAATCTCCAGCTACATATAAAAAATTATTAAAAGTGTCTGTTACCAATGCCCAAACAGTATATAAATCAGCTTCTCCCACATCATAACATGTAGTCCCATCATATCGATATATTCCCATATGGTTAATTGTATCCCCACCAATATTAATTATACCAAGAGTATTACCTCCAAAATATAATTCTCCATTAAAAACTTCCATGCTTCTTATAGCATAACCCCAGAAAGTTCTTTCAAAAATCCTATCAAAATTACTTCCATCCCATGATGCTACGCCATTAATTGTGCTTGGCCCAATTTGTAAAAATTGTCCTCCAAAATAAAGTTTACTATTATATTCTTTCATACAATAAACAGCATAATTGGGCACAACATTATTTATTAACCATGTCCAGTTAGTATTATTATGTCTTGCAATTTTTTCTAATCCTGATATTCCTCCAATATTATAATCCCCTCCCCCTCTATACAATTGATTGGCATATGTTTCAATACAATATATACTGCCTGCACCTGAACCTCCACTAGAAACTGTTGACCAATTTGTTCCATTCCATTTTAATAAATTATCACATTGCAAAGAACCTGCACTAGTAACATCTCCTGCAACATACAGTACAGTATCATGAACCAACAAGGCTTTAATTGTTGGAATGCTATTATACCCATAATAATCACTTAATGTATCACCAACGCTAAAATTCCAATATTGAGAGTATAAGTTGAAAGTAAAAAGATTGATTATTAAAATTATTACTATATGTTTTTGTATATTTCTCATTATTAATAATGTATAATTGTTTATTTAATTAGAATCATTTTCTTTGTGTCAATAGTTTTGCCATCAATATTTAATGTATAATAGTAAACTCCATTTGCCCAATCTTTTGTTATAAGTTCAACTTTGTTGCTTTTTGAGTTTACTTTTATCTCAGAAATTGTTTTCCCTTCATAGTTTGTAATTTTTAATACTCCGTTTTCACTATCGGGCAATGAATAAGGAATAAAAGTAGTTTTTGCAAAGGGATTAGGATAATTTTGTCCAAGAAATTTTCCATCCCAGGCCCCTCTATCTCTCCGAAGGGGAGAACCACCAGCGCATAAGACATCATTCCTTAACGAATTTTGCTGTCTGCTCTCCAATCTTTACA
>JBDRPR010000061.1:0-4404 GCA_043826845.1 Bacteroidota bacterium | reverse complement strand
GAAATAACCGCCTAAAGAATATTTTGTACAATGATTACAGCTATATTTTAACAAATTCTTTTCCAATATTATATTGGCATATTGACCGCTTTTGATTGTAGTATCAACATCATTATATAAAAAACGATTATTTTTGATTTTAAAATTACTGGTTATATATCCTATATCGATTATTTTGGGACTATGGATCAAACCGGTAAAGGTAAAGCCTTCAAGTGTCGAACCGTCAGATTCATTTAGAATATGTATAAAAGTTGTATCAATTTCAGTACTATATAACATCGTACTATCCGGCCCATACTCGGATCGTAATGTTATTGGATGATTCGGGAATTCTATTATAGCCGAATAAATACCCGGTTCAACTAAAACGGTATCATGATAGAAAGTATTATCTATCGCATTCTGAATGGTTGAATAATCTGAAGGAACCTTTAAGATATCGGGGAAACGGGTAAAAAATCTTTTATTCCTCCAGACGCCCCATTTATCACCGTTATAAAGCCTGATACGATAATAATATTGTCCCCAATCTTCCAATTGCACCCCGGAATAGACCGCAAAGGTATCGGATGAATATACTTGACCGGATGACCAATTTTCGGCGATTGTCCAATCATTATCGGTTCCGACCTCAATTTCATAGCCGGATTGTTGAGTAAATACGGTGTCAAAGAAGCTCCAAAATATGGTTGGCGTTCGGTCGTTGATGTAGGGCCCCAATGTATCCATATTAAGATTTATATCTTTTGCGTGAGGTGAATAAAGCGGGAAATATATCCCCCCCATATCATTTCGAGTTCCATCCGAATCGTTATATATAAAATCCGGATTACCGGAATTAATACATGGCGAATCAAATGAGAGGCGCAAATCATAATTATCTCCATCGACATATAAAGGATCCTCATATAAATTATTAGTCCCCGGATCGGTCCCCTGATAGAAATCTATGAAATTATTGTAAAAGAGATTATATTCCGCCTCATAATGAGTAAAAGTATATATCCCATAGGTAATACAATCGGTCACAATATTATTTAGGAATTTGATATTACTATCTTCGTAAAATTGTATTAACACCCGTCGATTCTTATGAAAAGTGTTGTTTCTAATTTCAACATCGGCAGAAGTTACTCCAATACATGCATCCTCGCTATTCCCGGCGAAATTATTATAGAAAACATTATTCTCTATTAAGCAATTTCCGTCGGCAATAAACAATACAACTCCCGGTGGAAAATGAGGATAACCGGGAAGTCGATAATTTTTAAAAACACAGTTTTTTATGGTAGCAATAGACCATTGGCTTACCCAAACCATATGTTGATCACCGCCATCATCAAAAGTAAAGCCATCCAAAACCTGTTTTTTAGGCTCCCTTGCTTCCATTCGAAAACCGAATCTGTTAGTTGGAATTGGAACTAAAATCGTTGAATCGGCCCCAGCTTCTGACATAACAACTAAGGCTTTGTTATCATAATAACATCTTGAATCATAATGGACACCGGATGCAACCAGGACCGTATCACCATCATCGGCCGCATCAACCGCCTGCCAGATATAATAATAATCATCCGGAACATGAATAATATTTCCAAAATATGTTTTCAGATGGGAGTTTCTCCACTCTCCCCAACCTGAACCATTGTGGACACGTAGCCTTAAATAATAAATTGTATTGTCTTCCAAAGGTAATCCGTCATATAGAATAGAAGTTTCGAAACTTTGTACAATTCCCGTTGTCCACATCTCCGCCTCCGACCAATCTCTATCGGTTCCGACCTCCAATTCAAAATATTCCTGATTTGAAGTAGCTGTGTCATAATATTGCCAGATAATTAGCGGATTATGATCGGTGACCGAATCTATCCCCCAGCTTTCAGAATAGGAGAATTTATATGGTATTGGGAATTCTGATTCCGCCAGTGAAAATGCGCCAATATCTGACCTGGAATAATCAGGGTCCATGAATATAGCTGCCGGATCACCGCGATTGAGGCAGGATGAATTGGGCATTAAGCGAAAATCTCGACTGGTCGTATCTGCAAATTGGGGGCAGATGGAAATACCATGTATTCCAGGGAAATTATCGCTTCCATTTTGACATATATTATTATAATCTAAATAATAAAAATCTCCGGTACATGCATTCGACGTGTTCCCATAAATAATATTATTAACAACTTCCGTATATGGATTCTCACTATAAATGGCATGATAATTATTGTAAAACGTATTATTGGTAATAAGAACCGGCTCTTCTTCCCTTGCATGAATACAATATCGACTACTGCCATCATAAAATATATTTTCTCGAATAATCACCTTTGAAGATGCCGATATATCAACGTAATTAATTGGGACGATATAATTATTTTCATAAAATACACACCTTTCAATGATATTGGTAGAATTACTTTCATTAAACACTACTACGTGCGCTCTATCAGTATATCTAAAAGTAAATCCGGATACGACAATGGTATCACTTTGGTTGTTTGCAACTCTTAAGATCGAATTAAAAATGCCAGTCCCCTCCAAGATTGTCGAATCCGGCAAACTGGAGGAATATAATCTAATCGATTTATTTATTACTTCCAATTTTTCTTGATAAATCCCCGGGGCCACGTATATAGAATCGCCATTGGATGCCTGATCAATTCCTTGTTGTATTGTCGGCTGATCTGATGGCACATTTATAATTTTAGCCATAAGGTAATTCGAACATCCAAATAGAATCGCAAATTGAATAACTAATAAGATCACAAATTTACAGATAATTTTCATTATAATGGCTCTATAACTCTTCCTATACTCAGGATTACCCCGGTCAATTCATCTCTAATCACATAACTAAATGGTCTGTTTAATTTAAAGTCTATAGATGCGTTTATGGAATAATTATTTTCCTTGGCGGTGACAACCATCATTTGGCTATTCGATATTTTTGTTTTAATATCGCATCTTAGGGATTTAATACCAACGCGTCTGCCATTGGAATAGGGATACCATAGGGTTGCCAAAGGTGGAAATATATATGTTATTCCCAATCTGCGTAGAGATTGAATCCGATCTTCATAATCATATAAATTGATCAATGGCATAGAAATATTTAAAGATGTTGTATCCGCTTTTTTTTGCCATTTTGCCATATTCTCTTTACTCGGTAATACAAAATCGGGCATGGGCCAAACCGGATTGGTGGGCAAAATAAAGGAGATATAAACGCCACTTTCTCCAAATGGGATATCGATAAATTTAACGGCCGAGTCTTCATAATAATTCAAAGTTGCCGTTGTATGTATCATTTCCACCAAACCATCATCCCCAAATGGGTGATAAAATGTTTCCAGGCTGTTTTGAACGGAATCAAATGCAAGACTCCACTGCCCATTAAAACGTGAGGTTACAATAAAATCGAATATTCCTATTTCTTCGGTAGGCTCACCTCCATCGGCATTAGTAAATTCTCCCGCGGTACTGATTTCGGTCCAATCTTCCCTAATCGAATCATCTATTAAAATCAAACTATCGACTTCATAAATATCGAAATTAAAATAATCCTCCATTATTCTCTTATAGGTAGAATCAATTTCGTTATAATCGCTATAAAATATGGCCATATCCATGCTACAGGATACGTCTTGATCGCTACGTTCCAATGAATCATATAATAGATGCATATTCGTGAGAAAGGTACTGTCATCGAAATTCTGTAATCCCATCGTAACCTTAATTTGATCATAGGTTGCATGTCTGGTACCCATGTATATCCAGGCAAGATACTGATAGAATGAAGGTCCGAAGTTATGTATATTAGCCGTCGTTCGATATGCTAAATCGTCCTCAAACAGTCTCCAGTTGAAATCATTGATACTATTTACCAATACATTATAATCAGTTTGACTATCAGATTTGGAATCATTTGGCGAACAGCCGGGAACTAAATTTAAAATAAGAATAATTGTGACCAATAATATAAAATTATTCATTTTGACATGAGAATCGTAATTATTTTTACTAAACATGGTACCAATATAGATAATACGCCTTTCTTGTCAATATAATCTCTGAGGAACAATTTGATTCCAGATCCATAATGTTATTCACACGCCATCAAAAAAATCAACAATTCGTAACTTTCCTGTTAATTTCCATTCGTTTATCACTCGACGTCTTTCAATTAGAGTAGAGTCTTCTTTATTCTTAATTATCAAATCGAATGAGGTCTTAAATGACTTTGGCAGTCGGCCCGCAACTTTAATCGGACCAAATTGGATTGTTTGTCGAAATTCGTTTTTAGGTTTGATTTGCTTTAGTTCAAGATTGTACATTGTATCTATAACGCGCGAGGGTCTAATAATAGAATCACTTTCTGAAATGATTATAGTGACACTATCG
>JBDRPR010000060.1:0-6853 GCA_043826845.1 Bacteroidota bacterium | reverse complement strand
AATCTTTTTTACATGGCTATTTCATGTAATAAAAATAGCTTTATTATCAATACCTTCCAAATAAAAATGCATTTATTTATCTGATTGTTAATAACTTGTTGACTTATTAACATTGTGGGTTTTTAGACAGTCTGACGGCTGAGGCTAAAAGCTGGCGGGCATTTCGGAGCACGACACTGACAACCTACGATAAAGTTTATTAGCTGCAATACCTTTCAAATTGGCACTAACTGCCCGCTTGATTTTAGCCTTTGTTACAGGCTGGCGTTCTTGTCGTTTGAAATCATTAATCTTTGTCATAATTCTGCAATCAATAGTATCATTCGTTTTCTTGTTTCTCCCATTCAGCGATAAGAGCTTCTTTCCATGCTTTAAAATCATCATTGCATTCCATTGAAAATCTGTCGTCAATAATGTAAGTTATATTTTTATTTGTAAATTTATATATTATGTGTTCAGTGCTTACATTTTTTGAAGTTTTGATTCTTTCAGTACAGTTAATAAATATTTCTTCTATATTTTTTAGTACATTAATCGATACTAAAGTGTCTAATTTTTTTTCCGTGCTTCTCATTGGGTCAGGATTTTTACATCTTATTCTTAACTTATTATCTTCTATTTTAAAAATATATTTTTGAGAATGCCCTCCCCAATCTCCGATGTATTCTTCTTCAATAGTAAAGGATTTGGAAGATAATATTTGTTTTAGTGAATCATTGCTTGTTTGAGAATAGCAATTTGCAAAAGAAGTAGCAAATAAAATTGATAAAAATAATCTGATGTGACTTTTCTTCATAGTTGTAAATTTTTAGGTTTCTCTCTTTAGTTTCAATTAATGTTAAAAATATTCTTGTCGTTATTGTCAATGTTGCATTGTCTTTTTACGCTTGTAACGTTTGCAGCTAAAGCCCCGTTTTAATGGGCTTTGAGCTGCTGTTATAGGCTGGCTTTTATTCTTTAATAAATTTCGACTTATAAATATTATTACTTGTAATGATCTTTATTAAATATACACCATTAGCATAACTACCAATGTTGAGAGATATACTCATGTTGTTTGAATTAATACTGGATTTTAGTTCACCAACCATGTTATAAATTTCTACTTTTTTAACTAATTCATTATGACTTATCTGAATGTTATGGTTTGCAGGATTTGGAAAAAGATTTATTAAGCTATTGTTTTTTATTTCGTCAACCTGATTTATATTTCCAAGCTTTGCTAATAAAATATCATAGCTACCATGATTCCCACTTATATCTACATCGTTTGATTCAGTTGCACCAATAAAAACTGCACTTTCATCTGCTGTTTGACTAATTGAAATAGCTTGTTCTATTCCTGTACCTCCAAAACTCTTTTCCCAAATAAGGTTCCCAACTGAATCTAATTTGACAATCCAACAATCAAGACTCCCTATATGACTATTAATATCACCATCACTTGAATATGATCCTCCAGCTAAAATAAATTCTTTATTTGAAGTATAATAAAATGATAGCAATCCATCGGGGTGTGACCCTCCATAACATTTTTGCCAATTAAGACATCCAATGGTATCAATGCTTATAATCCAGTAATCACTTAAACCATGGTGCCCTGTAACATCCCCATCATTTGAATTTGTCACTCCTGCTATAACTATCTCATTGTTATTAATTTGTTGCATATCATAAGCTCCATCACCTTCACTACCACCATAACATTTCTGCCAGTTAAGATTACCAACAGAATCAATCTTAAAAACCCATAAATCACTACCTCCATGATTGCCACTGACATCAATATCATTTGATGAAGAACCACCACTTATTAGGTAACCATTATCATACGTTTGTATTACTGCACATGCTTTATCACCATCTGTGCCCCCATAACAATGATTCCATTCTATGTTACCCATTGAGTCTGTTTTTACTAGAAAACAATCTTGAAAACCATTATTATCAATTGCATCACCGTCATATGAATATGTATCCCCAACTAATAAATAGCCATTATCATTTGTTTGAATTATAGAATAAGAATGTTCATTGTCAGACCCCCCATAGCATTTTTGCCATTCAAGATTACCATTAGAATTTATTTTTATAAGCCAAAAGTCCAATTCTCCATGATTTCCTGAAACATCAAAATCATTGGATTCAGTATAACCAAAACAAGCAAAACCACCATCATTTGTTTGAATAATTTTACGTATAGTTTCACTATTAGAACCACCATAACAATTTTGCCAAACAATATTCCTAGAGGAATCTAACATGGCAACAAATGCATCTGAATCACCATTGTTTTCATTAAAATCACCATCAATAGAATTTGTCATTCCCGCAATTATATAATGATTGCTATTAATTTGAATTACAGACTCACCATGATCGGATCCAATCCCCCCAATACAATCCTGCCATTGAGTATAGATCTGACAATAACAAATTGAAGGGATTAAGAGAATAATAACAAAAAGTAGAAATTTATTGACCATAGTTATATTTATAAGAATTCATAATTAAGCTTGCCTATAACGAGTCGCAAGCAGATGCCAGTTGTCCACGTCTCACTTTTTTGTCAAGGTATATATTTTTCGGCAATTGCATTTGCTTGCTGTTGTAGAGCGTTTATTTATATTTATAATTTATACTAATCAATGAACCAAATATACTTAAATCACATAAATCCATCTCATTACCCATTCTGACAACACCATAATTTAAATATGGTTCTATAAGTATTTGAAATCTATCTGATATTTTATATTCAATTCCAAAATTAATCTGTAATGAAATAAAAACGGGATATGGTTGATATATTGAACAAGAAGAAGTCGATGTGTTTTTTGAATCATCTTCATATATATCTATTACAGTATTATATAGTGAATATCCACAATTAAATCCTAATGACGGAATAAGTGTAAAATGACCAATTTCTATAAAATTGTAATTTAACCCGATTTGAAAATTTAAAGAGTAATACTTGTATGTACTTAATTTTATCAATGATGGGTCAACGGAATTATTAAATATATTATTGTAATCTACCTGATAACTATATTTTGAAAACAAACATACCGATCGGTAAAACAGTTTATCATTCAATTTTGATTTAATTTTATTATTAAACCCTATACTATATCCATTTAAGTCTTTATATTCATAGCTTTTTTGAGGCCCAGTTGAAGACACGTATGATATTAAAGGAATGTCATAAGAAGCTATCAAACCAAATGATCCTTTATAATCTTGAGAAAATGAATAAACTGAGAGGAATAAGAAGAATAATATTAGCTTTTGTTTTTTCAATAGTTTATTTTTTAAATGCTCTACAACGTTCCCCAGCTATATGCTGTAGCCGTATTCAGTGCTTTTCTGTTTCTTTGTGGTACAATCTCAATATTTACACCTACTCTCCATTATATTCTTTCACAGGCTATTGCATATAGGTGGTGTTACCAAGCGTAATTTATTGTTTTATTAATTTCCTTGTCATTGTTTGTTTATCAGTTATTATTTCGATTATATATATACCATTTGGCTGTGTGCTTAAATCTATTTCAGTTTCTTTGCCTATGTATATTTGTTTGTCTTGTATATCTATGACCTCTATCTTTTGTAGATTATCAGCTTCAACTCTTATTATTCCTGTTGTGGGATTAGGGAATATAAAAATATTTAAATTATCACATTTTGAGAGTCCAACTGAATTTACATTATAGCAAAAAGATGTATCGGTACATCCGTTAATAGTAATAATAACCGCATAATTACCATTTGTTGTTGGAGTAAATGATTGATTATTTTCACCAATAATAGGGGTAAAAGAGCTATCACAATTCACCCATTGATATTGAGCTCCATTTGTAACTGCAGTTAGTATTGACCCATTATCTACAATTGATGTGTCAATTATGATAAATGATAAATCTAATGTAAATATACTATCACATCCAATTGTCGATAATAAGGAGTCATTATATATTCCTAGAAAACTATAATAATCATTATGCCAAAATATGCTGTCTCCATTACAAATTGTTTCTTGATCTACAAAATAATTTGATTGAACATTTAAATGCATCTCAAAGATACTGTCACAACCTCCAATTGTTTGAAGAGAGTCAAAATATATTCCTGTTGTACTTAAATAACTTCCTTGCCAGAAAATGCTATCACCATAACAAATAATTGTATCATTATAATAATTAAAAGTTCCACATAATTTAACAATCCATGAGTCGGAGTCTCCGTGATTTCCAATTACATCTCCATCAACTGACTCAGTAAACCCAGAAACAATATATCCGCCATCTGATGTAATTTGAATAAATTTTGCCCAATCTATATCTAAACCGCCTAAGCATTTTTGCCATTGAATAGTTCCTATACTATCCAATTTTAGTATCCAATAATCTTTGTCTCCATGATTACCTGATACATCACCATCATTTGATAAAGAATTACCTTCTACAATATATCCTCCATCACTTGTTAGTTGAATTGTGTGAGCCCAATCATCATTTGTTCCTCCATAGCAGTTTTGCCACTTTATAGTTCCAATACTATCTATTCTAACTATCCAATAATCATAGCCTCCGTGATTTCCTGATACATAACCATTATTTGAGTTTGAACAACCTGCAATAATATATTCGCCATTAGTACATTGATGAATAAATTGTCCCTCCTCTGTACCTGTTCCTCCCAAACATTTTTGCCATTGAATATTTCCAATAGTATCTATTTTTATTAACCACAAATCAGTTCCTCCATTATTTCCTATTACATCTCCATTATTTGAAGCAGTTGAACCTGACAGAATATATCCATTGTTAATTTGTAGAATATCAAGCAAAAAATCTTGGCTTGAACCACCGTAACATTTCTGCCATTGTATATTACCAATACTATCCAGTTTTACTACCCAGCAATCATAAAGTCCATGATTTCCTGACACATCACCGTCATTTGAATAGGTTCTTCCACAAATGATATATCCTCCATCCGAACAAAGTTTAATATTTTCTGCATTTTCATTATTTGTACCTCCTATTGACTTTTGCCACTGAATAGTTCCTATACTGTCAAGTTTAACTACCCAAATATCATAAAATCCGTGATTCCCTGACACATCTCCATCAACTGAATTAGAAGTGCCAACAAAAATATATCCATTGTCTATAGTTTGTTTAATGGATATAGCAGATTCACTTCCAGTTCCTCCAAAACATTTTTGCCATAAAATATTTCCATAAGAATCAAGCTTTAAAAACCATACATCACTACTGCCATGATTTCCTATTACATAACCACTATTTGATGTAGTAGAACCTGCAACAATATAGCTGCCATCAAGAAGTTGTAGAACTGAATTTATACTTTCTGAAGCTGTATCACCTAAACATTTTTGCCATTCAATATCAGGGGCTTGTGTATAGAGATTTAGTGCTGTTAAAGATATTAGAATATATGTCAATAATAATTTCATAGTCAATTTTCTATTATGCTTGGTAACGTTCCGCGTGTACCCACCGGCGCACGTTCACTCGTTTGCCCGCATGTCTACGCTCAACAAATATAATCATTTTTCTCAACATTTTTGCGGGCATGCCAAGGTGTAAGTTGTCAGCGCTGGTGGGCACACGCTGTTACCAAACGTTTTTATTTCACATTCCATATTTTATCAGATAAATATAAAATCCCATTCCACATACAATTTCCATCTGCTATTTCTTTCTTTTTGTTTTTATACGAAATTATATAGTCAGTTGTTAAAGTACACGAACCGCTAGTCATATGATTTAATTCCATTTCAAAACATCTAATTGCATTTATGTCAGAAGTATTTAATTCCTTAGTTATTGTGTCTTTGTAATGAATTGAATCTAATGAATATGTACCATACATAAATAAATTTCCGAATACTTTTTCGTTTACTTTCCATATTTTAATCAAGTGATTATAACCTCTGTTTGGAGCACATCCCTGGTGTTGGATTTCGATTTCATAACTTTCATTATTCTTCAGTCTATCTATAATGGGTTTGAAATGTTCTTTATTATAGTCAAAAAAGTTTGCTTCCAAATTCAGGGAATAGTCTTTAAAATCAACAATTCTAATATTAACACTTCGTGTTATATTAAATATTGTTTTATAATTAATAGTATAAAGTCCTGTGTCTAATTCTGTAAGCTTTTTGTTATGATCAAATTCTATAAAACATTTCCCATTCTTAAATACAACAATTCCAGTCATTGTGATGAAATCAGTACTATCTCTTGAGTCAAAAAAGCGTATGTCTAATGTTGCTTTTTGAGCATAGGTCGAAGCACAAATAATAAAAACAAAAAAAAGAAATATAAAATAATTTGGTCTCATATTAAAATGTTTGGTAACATTCCCCAGCTATATGCCGTATCCCGCAGGGTATGGCATATAGCTGGTGTTGGCGTTTCGTTGCTTTTCATAAGTTTAATTGCAATACTTAGAAATAATTTCATATGCATCTTCAATTCCATATTCACCTGCTTTGCTCAGGTCAATGCACCCTTCATTTTTCATCTCCAAATTCAATTTTGTTATACCTCTCCAATAATATAGTTCTCCATCTTCAGATGATTCGTTAATTGCATTGTTAAAAGCTTTTAATGCTTCATCAAATTTTTTGATATTGTAATAACTATATCCCATAACACCATACACATTTATTAAACCGTAACTGATGTTACGCAAAACATAAATTAGTATTATCGTTCATATTTTTTAAAATATATAGTTCTTTGAAAGCGGCTTTAATAGCTGCAAGGTACAATTTAGATTTTAAAGCGAAATGATTCATTTTGTTGACGGATTTGAG
>JBDRPR010000059.1:0-3428 GCA_043826845.1 Bacteroidota bacterium | reverse complement strand
AATCTTTTTTACATGGCTATTTCATGTAATAAAAATAGCTTTATTATCAATACCTTCCAAATAAAAATGCATTTATTTATCTGATTGTTAATAACTTGTTGACTTATTAACATTGTGGGTTTTTAGACAGTCTGACGGCTGGCGGTATAAACTGTTGCGGGATTAAGAAGTGGAATTTTTTCAAGCTGAGATAATGTCATTTTATATCCAGAACTCTCAGCAAACCGCCTCTCCCGCAATTGTTTATGACCGCTTGTTATACCTCGTTTTTTTATCATCTATCTCTAATTTAGTAGTTTTCTGGCTTCATCATGTGAATTGTCATCATTCGGCAGAGAAAGAACTTGATTTAAACATGCCTTTGCTTTTTCATTGTCACCTTGCTCAAGATAAATCTTGCCCATATTCAAAAAAGACCAGGAAATAGTCCAGTGTAATTCTTTTGTTTTTTTATATTCTTCGATATTTTTTTCGAAATATGTTATTGCTGTATCTAAGACTTTCAGATTCTGATAGCTTCTGGCGATATAATAATCCAAAACCTTGTTGTCAGGATAAATTCCAGAAATTTTTAAAAACTGTTCAATTGCTTTTTCATATTCGTTTTTTGTATATAGCATGATGCCATTATTGAAAAATTCCAAAGTCTTAAATTCCTCAGTCCATCGAAAAATCTTATAATCCGGATCAAATATAATTGTATCGGGAAGCAATGGAATTGTAAAACTAAAATTTGTTTCTTTTTCAGATATTTTAATAATTTCCGTTTTTTGAACCCCATCAGACATAATACCCAGTTCAGCTTCAACAGTATAAATTTCTCGCAGTTGAAAAATTCTACCTTTTATACTGTATTGACCATTTGCCGTAATTACAGTGTAATCCATAGAAAATTCCGGTGCCCCTTTTCTATAAAACCATTGTTCGAAAAACACATCGAGATTCATTCCACTTTGTTTTTCCCATTCTTCCTGAAGCTCATTAAGTCCAATATTCTTATACTTGTATTTAGAAACAATGTTTTTAAGTCCATCACTAAAAGCTTTATCTCCTATCTTTTCTCTGATCATATTATAAACAAGATGCCCTTTATAACAAATCAAATCGTGATGAAGACTTACATTGTCAACCTTTTTAACAGCAAGCTCCATATCATTTTGTCCGGTAAAAGATTTGAAGTAAGCTTCAGCAGATTGAGTATATTCTTTTGTTCCATATTTAAGGTAATTTTTTACCGATTCTTTGCCATGAAACGCTTCCATGCAAAGAATGGTGGACATCTGAGCAAGGCCTTCCATAATAATATTGCCATTAGTTTGTCCCCAGGCTCCTCCCACAAGGTTTCCCCACCAAACATGGCCAATTTCATGGGCATGTATTGGCAAATTAAACACATCATTATATATAGCCAATCCTAGTGAAACGAAAATCATATCTTCTTCACCAGATGCAAAACCACCTGCCTGCCTGCCTGGCAATTCTACAATTGCATATTTTTCATAAGGAAATTTCCCATAAATGGATTCAAGGAACTTTATTATTTGCGCACAACTATCTGTAAATATCCTAGCCTTTTCTTGATTTTCTTCTAAAAAATAGCATCCAACCTGTATATCATTAACAACAACATTCAATGTGTAATATTTATTGGCTGCAAAAGAAAAGGCTACTTGTGAATTTGTCTCAAAAACAAATTTGTCAAAGGTTTTCATTGCTTCAAACTTCGTTTGTTTTCCGTTACTGGCCACCAACCATCCTTTGGGTACGAAATAGGTTAATTTGCCTTTCGATTTTAAATTTCCTTCCAAAAATGGATACCAAGATGTTGACCAGCATGCAAAAGCTCCCTGATTTCCAATATATAACTGTGTATAACCAGCATTTTTATCAGTATTATGAAAAACTCCCTTAAAATCGAGTATTACAGTCAGGCTGTCTTCTTTTTCCAATACATTGGGCCAACGCACTACAACCCTATCGTTTTTCTTTTCAAAATCAAGTTTGCTGCCATCAGGAATCGTAACATTAGTAATTTCAAGCCCATTGTTCAATATAAAGATCAGGTTATCTTCTCCGGTTTCAACAATTTTAATATCATATGTTGCCTTGCCGCATATTTCACCTTTGGCTGTATCCAGTTTTATTTCCAGTTCAGTGAATATTGTTGATGCGTAACTTCTATGCATTTTATTTTGGATTCTCCATCCATCCTTATTTTTTAACAAAATATAAGTCATCCAGTAAATGTCTGAATATGTAGTGTTATCCACCGTGTAATCATAAAAGCAATATAAAATAGCCTTAGCAGTATCGTTATCTATATCTGTGGAACAAATTCTATGCTTGTACACGAGATTTTCAAACTCAAACCAATTACCATAAACTTGTTTTATTTCTTGTAAATACAATGTATCAGTCTGATCATACAGGCTTAATACAGATTCGACATTCTTTTCATTAATGTATTTTTCAAGAGAATTCAGGATATTAATGATTTCGTTTTTCGAATTATTAACATCTGTTGTCTGCTGTGCCTTGCATAAGATGCTTGCAGTAATTGCAATAATAAGAATTATAGTGGATTTCATTTGATTAATGATTATTATTTTATTGAAGTTAAACTATCACCAAAATATTTTTGTTCTTTTATTAGCATTTCTTTTTATCGAAAACTTGTATGTTCTATTTCAAAAATGAGGTATAACGTTGTGGCTAAACTGCGTTGCCGCCACACTTCACCATGCTAAGATACGTATAATTTTGAATACTGGAGAAGTGTCATACTGGATACACGCGGCAATGCTGTTTGAGCCTTTGTTGTACCCAGTTATTTCTTAATTATTAGTTTCATCATTCTTCTTTAATTATCTTCCTTTATCCTCAAAATATTCAACAGAAGCTAAAATCATTCTTAATCTTCTTTCTGCTAATTAATCCTGTTTTGGCGGATTAGTTTTAAATGATTCAACAAGTTCGTCAAATTCTTGTTGGCTTTCAATAGGATAATCAAAATTTAAATCATTATCATTTATGTCCGATAATTTATAAACAACCAAATATGATTTCCCAACAAGTCTTTCATCTAACTGACCAATTCCTTTTGCAACTTCTTCTCCAGTATATTTGGAGCTGGCTACTTCAAAATCATACATGTATGTAACTTTCAATGGTACCGATTTATATTTTGTAATTGTCCCAAATGCATATCCTGGCTCTGCGTAAACATCTCCAAAATCCTCCTTTTCGCATGATTGAAGAGTGAAGATTAAAATAAGCAGTCCAAAAATTGTAATGAAATTGTAATTTCTCTTTTTCATAATCATATTATTTACAAAGTGCTGCATGGTTTCTTTAATTGGGTACAACGATTGTGTAACTACTATTATAGTAGTTATATTCTTATTAATTGCAATTTGTTGTTTTTACCC
>JBDRPR010000058.1:0-8106 GCA_043826845.1 Bacteroidota bacterium | reverse complement strand
TTCATTGAAAGAGACAGAAATTCAAGAAAACCTGAATTTTCTAATATATATATCAAATATTCAAAGAATTGCTATAAAAACAATGCGATGGATTTTGATGATTTATTGATATATACAAATATTCTTTTAAGAGATAATCCGAGTGTGCTGGAAAAATATCAGCATTTTTTTGATTATATATTGGTTGATGAATATCAGGACACAAATTATGCTCAGTACTTAATTTTAAATAAATTATCTTCTAAAAAAAAGAATCTTTGTGTTGTTGGTGATGACGCACAAAGCATATATTCATTCAGGGGAGCAAAAATTGAGAATATCCTGAATTTCAAAAATGATTATCCCGGTTATAATTTATTTAAACTTGAAAGAAATTACCGGTCAACAAAAAACATACTGGAAGCTGCAAATTCTGTAATAAAAAATAATGCCCGTCAAATTCCGAAAAAGATATGGACAGACAAAACATCAGGTAATAAGATAAGAGTAATAGAAGCGATAACTGACGGGGAAGAAGGATACCTTGTCGCAGGATCAATTATTGAAATACTGAATAATATTCATTGTGAGTATTCTGATTTTGCAGTTTTGTACAGAACAAATGCTCAATCCAGAATTTTCGAAGAAGCATTCAGGAAGAAAAACATTCCATACAAAATATATGGAGGATTATCATTTTATCAGCGAAAAGAAATCAAGGATATTCTTGCATATATGCGTCTGATTATTAATTTTAATGATAATGAAGCGATTAAAAGAATAATTAATTATCCTGCAAGAAGTATTGGAAAAACCACATTGGATAAAATTGAAGAAAAAGCCATTGAACAGGATGTGAGTATTTGGGAAATTGTCAGCAATCCCGGAAAATACAATACAGGTTTTAATTCAGGAACTACAAGTAAATTACTTGGATTTTCAGCATATATTTCTGATCTAAGCCAAATAGTAAATAAAACAGATGCATATGAATTTGCTCTTCATGTTGCTAAATCAACAGGAATATTAAAAGAGCTGATGAATGATAAAACACCCGAAAGTTTAAGCAGGTATGAAAATATTCAGGAATTGCTGAACGGAATTAAGGATTTTTCCGAAAATTTACTGGAAGAAGAAGGTCTGGAGCTGGTAACGATAGAAAAATATATCGAAAATGTTGCATTGATAACGAACCTGGATTCTGAAAAACCGGAGGATAGAAATAAAGTATCACTTATGACAATACATTCAGCCAAAGGTCTTGAATTTCAGAATATATTTATAGTCGGAGTTGAAGAAGAATTATTCCCGTCACCGATGAATTCAAATTCAAAAAGTGAACTTGAAGAAGAAAGAAGACTTTTTTATGTAGCTATTACCAGAGCAAAAGAAAATCTCAGTATTTCTTATGCAAAATCCAGATATAGGTGGGGTAATCTTTCTCATACAAGACCAAGCAGATTCCTGTCAGAAATTGATACAAATTTTATTGAGGGAGATTCAGTCCCATATCAGTCATCTGCAAAATCATTATTTTCAAAGCATTTAGAAAGAAATATTCCTGTCGGGGAAAATGTAAGGGAAAATATTTTTATCAAATCTGAAGAAAAATTTATTTTTGATAAACAGGAAAAAATTCAGACAGGAATGAATGTTTTGCATCAAAAATTCGGAAAAGGTAAAGTAATCCAGATAGAGGGGAATTATCCTGATATAAAGGCTACTGTTTTTTTTATAAACTTTGGACAAAAAAAACTTTTACTGAAATTCGCACAATTAAAAATAATAAAATAGCGTTTAGATTTTTTTATATTTTGGAATGACAAGCAAAATCTTTACTTTTGCACAAATACAATAATTGATTTTATGGATTATAATACACAAAGGAAAAAACTCTTTTTACCTGAATATGGAAGGCATATTCAGAAGATGGTTGATCATGTAAAGAGTATTGAAGACAGAGAGGAACGCAATAAATTAGCTAAAGAGTTAATAGCAATAATGGGTAATTTAAATCCTCATTTTCGTGATGTTGCTGATTTTAAGCATAAATTATGGGATCATCTGTTGATTATGTCAGATTTCGATCTTGATATTGATTTCCCATATGAAGTTATAAAAAAAGAAGTACTGACAGAAAAACCAAGAAAAATTGCATACGCTATTGGCGAAGTAAAATTAAAACATTACGGACGAAACCTTGAAAAATTCATCGATTATGCAGCGAATAAAGAAGAAGGTGAAGAAAAACAGCTACTAATTGCTGCAATAGCAAATCATATGAAAAAATCATATCTGATGTGGAATAAGGAAGCTGTTCTGGATCAGGTTATTTTCGATGATATAAAAAAATTATCTCAGGGAAGAATTTCAGTAGATAGTACATTGAAATTAAACGAGGTTCGTGATATATTAGCCAGAAATAAAAAACCAAAAAAGATTCAAAGAAAAAAATAACACTGATGGCCACATTTGAAATTCAAGGAGGTAATCGTTTAAGAGGGGAGCTTTTCCCTCAGGGAGCAAAAAACGAAGCTTTACAGATACTATGTGCGACATTACTCACTCCTGAAACCATAACAGTACACAATATTCCGGACATTCGGGATGTAAATAAACTTATTGAATTACTTAAAGATCTTGGCGTTAAAGTCTTGAAACTTAAAAAAGGATCTTTTTCTTTTACTGCAAAAGATATTAATGTTGATTATCTTCATTCTGTTGGTTTTCGTGAACAAGGTGCCGGATTGAGAGGTTCCATTATGATAATAGGTCCTCTTTTAGCAAGATTTGGTAAAGGTTATATGCCCAGACCAGGTGGCGATAAGATAGGGAGAAGAAGACTGGACACTCATTTTATCGGTTTTGAAAAACTTGGTGCCAAATTTAAATACAATGCACTGGAAAGTTTTTATGAAGTTGAAGGAAAACCTTTGAAAGGTGCATACATGTTGCTTGAAGAGGCATCTGTTACCGGAACCGCAAATATTATTATGGCGGCGGTCCTTGCAAAGGGAAAAACGACAATATATAACGCTGCTTGTGAACCATATGTACAACAGTTGTGTAAAATGCTGAATAATATGGGTGCAAAAATAAACGGTATCGGCTCAAATTTATTGATAATTGATGGCGTTGAATATCTTACCGGTGCCGAGCACAGCATTTTACCCGATATGATCGAAGTTGGATCATTTATCGGTCTGGCTGCCATGACAAAGTCTGAGATTACTATAAAAAATGTCTCTTACGAAAATCTTGGCATAATTCCTGCTTCTTTCGAACGCTTGGGAATTCAGATGGAAAAAAGAGGAGATGATATTTTTATTCCCGAACAAGATCATTATGAGATAGAAACATTTATTGATGGCTCAATTATGACAATATCTGATGCTATCTGGCCTGGATTGACTCCAGATCTTCTAAGTGTCTTTCTGGTTGTTGCCACACAAGCAAATGGGAGTGTTCTTATCCATCAGAAAATGTTTGAAAGTCGTTTGTTCTTTGTTGATAAACTGATTGATATGGGAGCTAAAATTATTTTATGCGATCCACACCGTGCCACAATTATCGGATTAAACCGACAATATAATCTTAGAGGCACAAGAATGACCTCCCCTGACATAAGAGCCGGTGTTGCATTGCTTATCGCCGCTCTTTCGGCTGATGGAACGAGTATGATAAACAATATTGAACAAATTGATAGAGGATATGAAAATATTGATGAAAGACTTAATAAAATTGGTGCACGAATAACCAGAATTAATTAGAATGAATTAATTTTACAAATAAATCATTATATGCAAAACATGAAATATATTATCGGCGTAATTGTTGTTGCTGCAATTATTTACGGATTTGTAAACAATAATTCCGAGAACAAAGAAATGCAATATGGCACAGAGGTTCTCCAAAACGGAACAGAAGTTGAAATAGGAACGATGGTAGGAAATAAAGCTCCCGAACTGGTTTATAAAAATCCAAAAGGTGAAGAAATTGCTTTATCTTCTTTGAAGGGAAAAATGGTATTAATCGATTTCTGGGCATCGTGGTGTGGACCTTGCCGAAAAGAAAATCCCTCAGTCGTAGCTGCTTATAATAAATATCATAAAAAGAACTTTAAAAATGGCAAAGGATTCACAGTATTTGGAGTTTCAATGGACAAAGCAGCAGCTCAATGGACTGGTGCAATTGAAAAAGACGGTCTTATTTGGGAATATCATGTCAGCGATCTGGGCGGCTGGCAATCTGAACCTGCAATTAAATATGGCGTTCGTAGCATTCCTTCAAATTTCCTTATCGATGGCGACGGTATTATCGTTGCAAAAAATCTAAGAGGTGTGACTTTGGAAGAAAAACTTGAAACCTTATTAAAATAATTTTATAATGATTTTGTGACACAGGCAGGCTTTAATTGTCTGCCTTTGTCATTTATTATAACAAACAAATAGAAATAAAGTGCCAATTTGTCGCTTATTTTTTGTGGCAAAACATTTGTTAACGATTGCGTAAAATCTGTAATTTTAATGAAAATGGAAAAAGAATTTGATAGTATGACAAATAAAGAAAATGATGAAACCATGATCAAAAATGCAAATATTGATGAGTCAGAGAAAATGGAAGACGTGAATCAAAACGATGAATCCGATGACACAAAAAAGGTACAAAACTCTAAAAATAAAAATAAAAAAGTAAAAAAAGTTGATATTAAAGAAGAACTAGGATATAAACTTGCAGAAATTTCGGATAAATATATGAGATTATCGGCTGATTTTGACAATTACCGAAAACGAAATTTAAAAGAGAAAATCGAACTGACCAAAACCGCCAATGAGAATCTGCTTGTAAATATACTACCTGTAATGGATGATTTTGACAGAGCTCTTCAACTTATTGATAATGCAAAAGATATTGATGCCGTAAAACAAGGCATTCAGCTTATACACAATAAATTCAGTGAATTTATTGCACAAAACGGAATTAAAGAGATTGATGCAAAAGATAAAGATTTTGATACAGATTTGCATGAAGCTGTTACTAAATACCCCGTTGATTCAGAAGAAAATAAAGGAAAGGTAATTGATATTGTTCAGAAAGGTTATACATTAAATGATAAAGTTATCCGGTTTGCAAAAGTTGTTGTGGGGGAGTAGGAAGTTTAAAGTTTAAAGTTAAAAGTTGAAAGTTAAAAGTTGAAAGTTGAAAGTGGGAAGTTGGGAGTTGGCAGTTGACATTTGACTCTGCTCGGGGGGACAAGTTGGATGTAAAAAATAAAAATAAAAAAAATTAACAAATAAAATCATCAATAAATAGATATAAAAGAAATATTTACTTACTAAAAAATTTAATTCTGCAAGAAAAATCAGATCTATAATCCGAAATAATAAATCATGCCAAAAAGAGATTATTACGAAATATTGGGTATATCGAAAAGTGCAAATCCTGACGAAATTAAAAAAGCATACAGACAACAGGCTTTAAAGTACCATCCCGACAGAAACCCTGATGATAAAAGCGCTGAAGAAAAATTTAAAGAAGCAGCTGAAGCATATGAAGTTTTAAGTAATCCTGAGAAACGTCAACGATATGATCAGTTTGGTCATGACGGACTCAAAGGATCAGGAGGATTTAGCGGTGGCGGATTTACAATGGATGACATTTTTACAAATTTCGGCAGCATTTTCGGAGATGTATTCGGAGGTTTTGGATTCGGAGGCAGAGGAGGCAACTCTCAGGGAAGAAGAGTAAGCAAAGGAAGCAATCTTCGCGTTAAAGTAAAACTTAATCTGAGCGATGTTGCCAACGGAGTTGAGAAAAAACTGAAAGTTAATAAATATGTTTCATGCAAGGCCTGTGGCGGAACAGGTGCTGAAAGTTCCACGTCTTTTACTACCTGCAGTACCTGTAAAGGATCAGGACAAGTTACCAGAATTGCAAATACTTTTCTTGGACAGATGCAGACTACTTCAAGTTGTCCGACATGTCACGGAGAAGGAAAATCAATTACAAAAAAATGTACCAAATGCTTCGGCGAAGGAATTGTTAAAGATGAAGAAGTTATAAAAATAAATATTCCGGCCGGTGTTCAGGAAGGAATGCAACTTAGTGTTTCTGGAAAAGGGAATGCTGCAAGACGTGGCGGTGTTAACGGAGATTTACTTGTAGTGATTGAAGAAGAAGAACATCCTGAATTATTCAGAGATGGCAACAATCTGTTGTACAATCTTTTTATTAGTATTCCGGACGCTATTCTTGGCGTAACCTCAGAAATTCCGACAGTAGAAGGAAAAGTAAAAGTTAAAATTGACTCAGGTACTCAATCCGGAAAAATTCTGCGATTGCGTGGAAAAGGTTTACCTGATATAAATGGTTACAGAAAAGGTGATTTACTGGTAAGGATAAATATCTGGACACCAACTTCACTTAACAGGGAGGAAAGAAAAATACTTGAAAAATTACAGGAATCTTCTAATTTCAAACCAAATCCTTCGAAAGCTGACAGAAATATTTTTGACAGGATGAAAGAAATATTTGAGTAAGGATTATTAGAAATTAGGGTATATATATTTTTTTTGCCGTGTACAATGCAGTTACTTGTTTACATATAATTTTTCACACCCTCGATTTATTTCTTAAATTCTACAATCTGGTATTCATGTCTATTTATTTTTTGTACATTTTACACTCTCCAAAATTGCCCCATATGGAATTTGCAAAAACACATTAGAGGAATTAATAATAGGTATTTTATCTATGAATTCAGTAATAGTTGGTTGTTCTAAATACATTTTTTTCAAAATGAAATATTTTTCACTATACGAATTTTGAAATAATAAATATGCATTATTTACATAATCCTCACGTTTCATTTTCTCTGAAAAATCTGTATTTTCAAAAATCGTTTTTATTTTTTTTTCGCATTCATTATTTAAGCTGTCAACATTTCGACCCCCTCTATTTATTTCAAAAATATAATAATTTATACATTGATAAAATTTTTCATTTTTTATAATTTCTCTTTCCACAATTTCATTGTCTATTTCATTATTAGTTTTGGCAAATTTTAATGTGAAATAATTTCCAATTACTTCACATAAAGCTTCTTCATAATTGTATTGCATCCTAATTTTATTCTGACTAATATAATTATGCATTAGCTCATGAAAAACAGCATGAACTTTATTTTCCTGAGACAATGAGGTTAATTCTTCAGTTATATATGCTTTCGAATTTAAAGTGGTATGACAACAACTTGTGTGGTACCCTTTTTCATTGCATTCTGATTCAATTTTTTTAAAATTATCAATATCTTTTCCACAAATAATATAAGGTCTATCAAGATGATTTCTTTTTTTAAAGATATCAGGTTTGAATTGTTTTGGCATTTCAACTTTATTATGTAAAGATATTATAATCAGGTAATCGAAATCAAATGCGTTCTTATATTTCGAATACAAATCACCTTGAAGCTCATACCCGATTTCTTTAAAGAAAAAATTTTTTATTTTATCGAAAAAGGCTGAATCGTTGTAATCTTGTAATTTATTGGGGATAAAATCAGTGCTATCTAATTGGTTTAATTCAACTGGTTGTATTATAGTGTTTTTTTTAGTATCTTCATTATAGTCTTGATTAATGCATTCAATTAATACAAAATTCAAGAAAAAAAAAATTATTAATATGTTCTTTTTATTAAAAATAGATTTATAAATAATTACAATTTTACACAATAACGATTAAAGTACCTGAACCTACAATTAAGAAGACAAATATATTCATTTTCCCTGTGTATGTATAACTTCACACAAAAGTGAACTACTAAAGATATAAAAATAAAATCAGTTATTATAACAATTCATCTATAACAGGCTTCAATATTTCATACATTTCAGTTTTTGCTTTTTCATCATTTCTGCCTCCTGTTTTAACAAATATTACTCTGCCCTTTTTGTCTAGGACATAAGTCATCGGCCAACCAAAATATATTTTAACGTGAGTTCGACCTAAGAGATACGCAATAAATTATGGAATTGCAAATATTATTCTTTTGCCCTCAAGCCGGGCAGGCTTTTCCTTTTTACTTGACAAAAAAGGAAACAAAAACCCCGATAGCTATGCGGGTCAAGA
>JBDRPR010000057.1:0-5578 GCA_043826845.1 Bacteroidota bacterium | reverse complement strand
GCTGCGAGTTTTTTCTTTTCGTTCTTTTCATTTTTTGCGGAAAAAAAGAAAAGAACATAATACATTAAATTGATTAAAAGCAAAATTATTATTATTACTATATCGAACTCACGTTAAATAGGTTTTTGAGGGATTCAAAGTGATTATTTTCTTATAAAATGAGGCATATCAGTAGGTAATATCAGTGATAATTCAATATATCCTGCAAATTTACCATCTTCAAACCATGGACTCTGATAAATCAGCTTCTTTACGCCTTCCTTTTCAATAGTATAAGCATTTGTATCATGATTCTTCAACATATCAACTAATGTTTTCTGCGCTTTTTTATGATGACAATCCAAAAGAGATTTACCAATGAGCTCTTTCCCTCCGTATTTATTGAATGTTTCAACTGATTTATCATTCATCTCAAGAATTTTTCCGTCTCTGTCACAAACAGTAACTGCATAAGGAAGTTCTTTTATAAAATTCATATGTGTTTGAGTTAAAATGAATGACAAATATATACTATTTTTTTACTTTCACTGTTTTCATTTACCTCACAAACACCTTCTGCTTTCACAATCCGCTAAAATACAAAATAATTCCCATTTATATTGAGGTGCAGAGCACCGAAATACAATTCATAATTTATTTACTGCAAAAACAAGGTGGAATAGGCATGAGTGTATGTTCTTGCCATGACTTTTATTATTGCTGTTCCCTGCACCTGATTATTATCTTCATCAGGGGAAATATTGGATGCGATCCGCATTTGACGTAAAAACAATTTGTAAATATTATTTTCAAATAATACCAGTGCACTGCACCTCTCTTCTGTTTATCTGTTTGCTTTTACAAAGATTTCCTCAATTCTGTCTCTGCCTGTTTATATTTTTCTTAAGAATTGGTCTTTCATTATTTCTGCTTCAATTCTTCAATTGTTTTGCCTAATTCTTTAATTTGTTTGTCAATACTACTAAATTCATTATCATGATTAAGCTCATGCTCTTTTAGGCTTTTTATTAAAGTTGAAATTTCTTTCTTCAGGGTATTATTTGCGGTATTATTTAAATCTATTGAATTCTTTTGACTCTCATCAATTTGTTTAACAAGTTTTGTTTCAATTGCATGCAAATCAGAACCAATTTGTTCAGTACTTTCTTTGAGATTCGAAGCAAGAGATACAAACTGAGAATCGAACATGGTGTGCGCTACTTCAGATTGTTTTTTAAGATTTTCGACTGTTTCCTGCGTATTAGTTTCAAAATCATTCAATTTTGAAGACATTGTTTTATCTGCCTCTATCATCTTGTTACTTATCAACATAGCAGAATCAGATAGTTTCTTTTCAGTTTCAGTTGACAATGTATTCATCCTTGATTCCAACTCAGATTTCATATTTTCCATAAAAGAACTGAGCTTTTTATAAGCAGATTTTTGCTTAATATACAGATAAATAAAAAGAATCAGAATTCCTAATCCAAGTAATACAAAAATGATCATAAGGTGGATTTTTCCTTTATGAATTCTTACAGATTTTTCATTAAAAGATTTTGATAGTGCTGCAATCTTTTTATTTGAAGCAATAACTGAATTTTCATTTGCACTCACTTTTTGGTCGGCTGAACTTAAAACAGAGACAAGGCTGTCAATTTTCATATCAAGACTTAGAAGATACTTGTCCAATTGATTGATTTTACTTTTCTGAACAGTTACAGATGACTGCAATGTTTTAATTTTTGCGTCAATTATTTCCTGATCTTTTTTATTTCCATCGTTTTGCGAAAAAGCAAAAACATATATGAAAACAATTGCTGTAGTAATAATAATGGATTTCATAATTTTAAAATTTTTAAGGTTAGGTTAAAAAATCTGATGAGCGATAAATGTACAACATAAAAAAGACAAAGTCAAGAAAATTTGATTATTTTATTTTGAAGAGTCAAAAAAAAAACGAATAGAAAATGTCTCCAGGAGGATAATTAATAAAAAGGTCAGCATTATTCAGGCATTGACAAAATAGCAAATCATTGAACTGCTACTAAATACGGGGATTAAAAAACTGACAATATTTATTAGATGATAATCTCAATAATACCATTTAATAAATGATGCCTCACATCTACTCTCCAATCAACTGATAAGCATCAGTATTTCCTTTATTCACTGCAGGGATTCCTTTTACCATCCATTCAGGAGCAGCCTTATCTTTCAGAAAATGATCAAAAAACTGAGACATTCTTATCGAAAGATCAACACAGTTTGGTCTTTTAATCAGATTATGTTCTTCACTGTTATAAGTGAGCATCCATACCGGTTTTCCCAGCCTTCTAAGTGCAAGAAAATATTCAATACTTTGATACCATGGAACTGCACCATCATTATCATTATGCATAATTAACAACGGAGTATTAACTTTATCGGCAAAGAAAACAGGAGAGTTATTAATATATAGATCAAGGTCTTCCCATAGAGTAGTGCCGATTCTACTTTGAGAAACTTCGTATTGAAATTGTCTGCTGACACCACTCTCCCATCGGATACCTCCATATGCACTTGTCATATTACTTACTGGAGCTCCTGCCATTGCTGCCTGATATTTGTTAGTCTGAGTAATTAAAAAAGCAACCTGATATCCTCCCCAACTTTGCCCCTGCAAACCCAAATGCATTTCATCAACAAATCCTCTTGAAATCAGATAATCAGTTCCAGTTATTACAGCGTCATATGCATCCTGTCCTGGAGAACCAGTATTATAGTGAATATCTGGAATAAAAATAAGATAATCGTTGCTTACATAATATGGAAAATTAATAACAGATCTGGATGGTCTGGGTGTGTAATGTGCATGTAAAAAATCTGAATATCTCTCATAAAAATAAACAATCATAGGATATTTTTTTAAAGGATCAAAATTTTCAGGCTTATACAGCAATCCCTGATTTGTGTCATTTTTTAAAGTTTTCCATTCAACAAGTTCTACGCATCCCCATAAATAATTTTTTTGTTGAGGATTTACTTCTCGGAATTTACGAATATTGTTAAAATGGATATCACTCAGATGTAAAACAGGATAAGTTAGAAAATCAGATTTTGTCCATAACAGTCTGTCAGTTTCCTTAGATTTAACCGGATTTCCATATCTGCAGTCATCACATATTAATTCAACAGGGTCATTAATACCTGATATGAAAGTATTGAAAAAACCTTGTGCTTTATTTTTTTCATTAAAACCGCTTAACAGCAATTCTTCTTCAGAATTTATAAATTCAGCTTCGGGATCCAGTTTTATATATTTAAATTTAATCATATTTTTCCTACCGTATCCATTTGTCATGCATACTGGTTCTTCCTGCATAAGAGGATCAATTCTCCATATATCAAATAAATCATAAATTAGTACATATTTATCATTCTCTGTCCAGCCAGCAATTCCATATGATCCGGGTTTTTCAGGCATATCCATTTCCTCGTTGAAAAAGTTTACAGGAATATTTTTTGTCAATACAATAGGATTATTGGTTTCAGGAAGCATCGAAAACCAGGTTTGCTTATTAATATCAAACCAGTATATAAATTTTCCTGCATCAGATAAATTTACAAACGATTGCGATTTTTCTGCAATCATTATATTTTCACCTGTTTCAACATTAATTAAATAATAATCCCTGTATGAAGGCAATAGCCATTGAGTGATATATGCATAAGGTACCGGATTAAATCCGATTGCATATTTTCCGTTCCCTTTTTGGTTTAAAATTATATTTTGAATGACTGTATCACCCAACTGAATTACTTTATTCTGTTTTATATGATATACAGTCAGATAAGATCGGTTTTTTTCAGTTTTAAGATCTTTAATCTGTTGCGATTGTAAATTAGGATCTTCATAATGCCAGATGTCAAGTTTATACTTTTCTTCGTCTAAAAGGCTGTCTTTTTTTTCTTTCTCTGGCTTTTCAGCAATTCCAAAAAACAGTCTGGAGTCATCCCTGCTAAAGTACATTGATCCATACTCACTGATGGTCCAACCATGGGGAAACAATTCGCATAAAGTATCTACTATTAAAACGCTTTTTTTTGTCTGATCATCCCAAAAATATAATGAAAAAGTTTTCTCTTTACAAGTATCTTCCGAATGAATATAAGCGATCTGCTTTCCATTGTTGTCGGCATCGATTTTCTTTGCCAGACCATTTTTTATCAGTACAGTATCGATTTTTTTTGTTGTTGTATTAAAAGCAAAAACATAAGAAGTATCGATAGAATCTTTAACAACAGAAATAAAAGCAACCAGATTTCCGCTTCGGGAAACACTGTATTCAGAAATATTTTCAAAAGCAAAATTTTCATTGGTGAGAGGATTAAATATTTCCAAACGTGTACCGGTTTGCTTTTTATCTTTTTCAACCTTTTTTCTTTCAATTTCTTCTGAAAGCTTTTGTTTTTTTGATCTTTTCTTTTTTCCCGAATCTTCAGTAACTTTCTTTTCCTCCGATTTATCATATAAAATTGTGATCCACTGAGATTTTTCGACAGGAACATTAAAAGATTTAATATTCGCACGTTTAATCAGGCTGTCATTTTTAATAAGTATTATACCGAGTGAATCTTTAGGTAATTTTTCACTCTTCACTTTATCGAGTTTCATTTTCCTCAATTTCTCATACTCTGGTTTAATTTTAAATGCTGCAAATTCTGACCCTTGAGAAAAAACAATTGAATAAGCACGCGGAAAGCTATCAACATTATCTGTAATGACATTTTCCACAAAAAGCCAACCATCTCCAACCTGAGGATCAATCTGATAAGAAACATTTTCTCCATTGTTTGAAACAGAAAATGATTCCAGTTCTTTCCAACTGTTATAAACCGAATGATCTAACGGAATCTTTTGATTTTCCTGAGAAAAAATCAGCTTAAGCGAAATAATAATTAAAATGAATAGTGTAAATATGAATTTTGTCATTATATACTTATTTCCATTTGTGAAACGTTTATATTCAATCAATTGTTACTCATCAGATAAATGATTATGTAAATGCACTATCTCCATCACCATCCTGAAATTGGATATCTTCTATATTTTCAAGATGTTTCTTCAGTTTTTCAGTAATTAAAAAACTTTTTTTCATTTGTCTCTTTTTAAAAAACGGAGAAGAATTCTTACTAATATAAGATGCAAATTGAGGCTGAAAAATGCTTACAGTTCTTAAACGATATTTCAACATTGAATAATAAATTGCATTTACAGCAGATTCCATTTCGTTATTTAAGCAATAAATATATGGAATCTGCATCTGTTTATCCCTTAAATGAAGCATAATAAAAGCAAGTAATTTCCCTTCGTTGTTTTTAATTTTCAGATTAACTAATTTAAAACTATCGGCAATCGAAGAAAACTCATATTTTTTGGCTTCACCATTATCTTCTTTCTCAGGTTTAAGCCATGGATACCAGATTATCCAATTCAGTTCATTAAAATTTCTCTGTGTAAGCTCATTTTTGTTTGTATCAGAAATGAGATTTTCCACTTCTTTGTCAAGAAGTTGTATTTGCTCAATTATTAAATTTTTTATATATTTTTTTTTAT
>JBDRPR010000056.1:0-6573 GCA_043826845.1 Bacteroidota bacterium | reverse complement strand
TAACCCTTCTTCAGCTATGTCAGATGGTGCAAATATGCTGAAACTCGACTTGCTTGAAGAATTATTGGAGAAACTGGTGAAAATCAGAAAAGCTATTCTTTGATTTTAAATCATCCTATTTTTTAAGTCTTAACAGATATAAAATTCGTGAAACAAAACGGGAATTTTTTTCAATTTGTTCATCATCATCGTAATATCCATATCCATAACCAGAGCCATACCCGTAACCGTAACTGTATCCATAACCACCATATCGATAACCATATCCAGACCTATACCCATAATAACTAGGCACTTTCACATCGTTAATTAATATTGACAATGATTTCATGTCTTTTTCAGCGAATAGATCATTAACAAATTTAAGAACTGATTTACTTGAATAATTTTGCCTTACAACAAAAATATTAATACTGGTAAATTTATTAAGTAATAGGGCATCGGTAACAAGAGCAACAGGTGGAGTATCAAGAACTATATAATCATAAATTTTTTGCAATTCACCCATCAGATCAGCCATTTTCTTAGTATCAATCATTTCAGCCGGATTTGGTGGCACAGGACCAGCCGGAATAAAATCAAGATTTTCAATATCTGTATTAACAATAATATCCTCAAGCTTGTCTTTACCAATTAAATAAGTAGTTAAGCCTTTATTGTTTGTAACACCAAATTCTTTATGAAGTTTAGGTTTTCTGAGGTCAACTCCCATAATCAGAGTTTTCTTTTCTGACATTGCTAAAATCGAAGCCAGATTAACTGCACAAAAAGTTTTTCCTTCACCGCTAACGGTTGAACTGATATTGATTACTTTACAGCCTACCTCTTTACCAGCGGTCATGTATTGCAGATTAGTCCTAATTGTTCTAAAAGATTCAGCTATAGCTGATTTTGGCTTTTCATGAACAACCAGCTCTGTACCTTTGTCATTATGACCGATTGTTCCAATAATAGGTACTGAAGTGTGATCTTCAACATCTTTACGTTCAATTATTTTATCATTGAAGAAATCCCGTATTATAATAATTATTAACGGTATAAGTATTGCAATTATTAATGCAATTGTATAATTAAGCGATTTTTTGGGTGCTACTTGTGATGCATTTTCAATCAAAGCATAATCTAATACTTTGTTATCAGGTATATTCGATGCTTTTGAAATTCCGGCTTCAGCTCTCTTTTCCAACAAATAAGTATAAATATTATCATTTAATTCAAATTTCCTTTCAATATTTACAAGTTCTTTTTCAGTAACCGGCAATTTACGAATTTCAGCTTCAGATTTTTTTATTCTTGATTCAACGCTATTTAATGAAATTTTTGTGCCATCAATGATATTTTCAACATTTTGCAAAAGTGCCTGTCTGGTATTTTCAATTTTAATGTTTATCAAATTTATTGATGGATTTTTTTCAGTAGAACTGTACTCTGTTACTCCTTTTTCTGTATAAAGTTCATTCAGTTGTTTTACCAAAGAATTGAGGAGAGGGTCGTTTATACCCATAACAGAAGGAGCAAGAACATCTGTATAATTAATATCTTTCTTAAGATAACCAAGAATATAGTCATAGTATTCCAGCTGTATTTTAATTGTTGCCCATTCTGTTTGTAATTTTTCTAATTTTTCGAATAAATTAGCTCCTTCCCTGCTAATGTCAACAGTTTTATTTGCCTGCCGAAAATTTAATAATCGATCTTCAACATTTGTCAACGAGTCTGTAATCTGCATCAACTGTTCATCAATAAATTTAATTGTATTAATGGCTATACTATTCCTTTCATCCAGATCAGATTGAATATATGCATCGCAAAGTGTATTCAAATAATCGACCTCTTTCTGAGCGACATAACCCTGAGTTGATAGCAATAGAACTGAACTTTTTTTATCCGTAGTTTCAATATTTAATTTTGTACGATATTGATTGGTTAATTTATTTAAGTCATTTATTATAAAATAATATCTTGTTGAAAACACATCTTCATCAACAAACTCATCAACCAAAGAAATTTTGAAATTAAAATTTTCACTGTTATACCAGTCTTCAAAACGTATATTTTTTTTCACATTATTCCCGCCATTTATTTCCAGCGAATATTCATCTTTTGAAACAACCTGAACATATACAGGATAATTAACTGAATTTATTTTTGTAGTATCCAATTCAACTTTAAATGGGGCATTTTGGTATCTTTCAGGAGTCCTTATTCTTCCAATTCCAAAATAACTTATTTTAAAATCGAGCGCTTTTATGGCCATATTCGCTATCGAGTATGATTTTAATATTCCTATTTCATTCTCGACATTTTTTCTTCTTGCTCTGCTATATAAGCCTAAATCACTGATTATTGTTTCAACACCTCCTGACAAGCTTGATTCTTTATCTTTTATAAGTATGCTAGCCGATACTTTGTAAATAGGATCAGAATATCTGTTTATATAATAAGTTATTAATAAAGAGATTGTAATTGTAACAATAAACCAGTACCAGTTGGCAATGATTTTAAAAACAAATTTTTTAATATCAATAGTATCTTCCTGTTGATGAATATTTTCCTGTGAAATATTTTTTAATTCTGTATTCATTTATTTCAAGGTTGAACAAATCTGATAATTAAAATTAATGTTGATATTATTGACAAAATAATTGAAATATTTGGTGTATTCATTCTAAATGCTTTCAGTCTAAGTGGCTCTATATAAACAATATCATTTGGCAATAAAAAATAACCTTCCTTTGTTAATAGATTTATGTCTGTCAAATCCATTCGATATATTTCATTTCCATCCATTGACGGACGAACAACCAGAACATCCGTTTTATCACCATAATCCGTAATATCTCCGGCCATACCAATTGCTTCAAGTACTGTAATATTTTCGTTATAGTTGGAATAAACACCAGGTCGCCCAACTTCTCCAAGAACTGTAATTTTAAAACTTAATAATTTCACAATAGCAGTTGCATCCTTTAAATACATATCAACTTGTTTCTGTATTAAATTCCTGGCTTCAGATAGTCGAATTCCGTCAACCTTTACACTTCCTATCACAGGTATATCAACAAATCCTGAATCATTCACAGAATAACCATTTACAAACAAACTGGCATCAGAATAATATGAAGAAGCATTTGTTGTAGAATTAATATTAAATACATTCACAACTTCCTGATTAATACTCGCAATATTAATATACAGAATATCCCCTGCTTTTAACAGATATACAGGTTTCTGATATATAAAATTCGCTAATGAATCGTTTCCTAATTTATTCTGAAAGTATAGAATTTTCTTTCGTGAAGTACAGGAAAGAAAAACAAATCCAATTAATAAAAATAAGAAAATATATCTGATTCTCATAAAGACTCATCTATAAATGAATGCCAAAATTATAAAATTATTGTAAATCAAGCTCTATTTTTTACATTATATGCTGATTTATTAGGATGAATGATTTATTTAATAACTATAAAACATTTTTTATCACTCATTTGTATTTAGTTATAGAAAATAATTGAAAAATATTTTATTACTCTTGTTATTCTATAGAGTTTATATTTATATTTGTATTTTTCAATTTACACCTTAATCAATAAATTATTAATTAAACTCATTTATTATGAGCATTTTAAAAATATTCATCCTTTTTTTCCTTTTTCTTTCAATTTATAGTTGCAACCAAAGTGACAATAGTACTACAGAAACAACAGGTAAGGATAAATTTTCCGGAACAATCTCAATATCTGGTGCATTTGCTTTGTATCCTTTAGCTGTAAAATGGTCTGAAGAGTTTCAAAAACTTCACCCTGATGTAAGAATTGATATATCTGCAGGAGGTGCAGGAAAAGGTATTACAGATGCATTATCTGGAATGGTTGATCTGGGTATGGTATCAAGAGAAATCAGCAAGGAAGAAACTGACAAGGGAGCATGGAAAATAGCAGTGGCAAAAGATGCTGTTTTACCAACAGTTAACAATAAAAATCCAATTATAAATCAACTAAAAGAAAAAGGATTTACTAAAGATGAATTTATAAATATTTTTATAAACGGGGAAATTACAAAATGGAGGGATAATTCAAAAATGAATATTTATACAAGGTCAGATGCATGTGGTGCAGCTGAAATGTGGGGGAAATTTTTAGATAAAAATCAGGAAAGTTTGCTGGGTATCGGTGTTTTTGGTGATCCTGGAATTGCAGATGCAATTAAAAATGATATATCAGGAATCGGATATAATAATATCGGGTACATTTATGATATTACCAGCGGTTTACCGTATGAAGGGATAACTGTTCTTCCTGTTGATATCAATGCAAACGGAAAAATAGATAGTGAGGAGAATTTCTATTCTTCTTTAAAAGAAATTCTTACAGCAATTAAAAACAATAATTATCCTTCACCTCCTTCTAGAGATCTTTATTTCGTTTCAAATGGAAAACCGGCAAATATTATTGTCATTGAATTTCTTAATTGGATATTAACTGATGGTCAAAAGTATGTGGATGCTTCAGGTTATGTACAATTTACAGAAGAAAAAATAAAATCGGAACTGGAAAAACTAAAATAGCATTTGATTTGAATATAATCAGAATATACAAAGAAAAAGCCAATAAAATAATTATGATAATCAGTCTGATTCTGGTTATCCTTCTTCCTGTATTTATTGGAATAGGATTATTTTACAAATCCTCATTTATACTTAGTAACAATTCAATTTCTGACCTGATTTTTTCAACAGAGTGGAAGCCTTTGAGTGGAAAATTCGGCCTGTTTACATTTATTATAAGTTCATTATTGGTCACATTTCTTGCAATATTGATTTCCGGACCGATTTGTCTCTTAACTGCTATATACTTAACACAATATGCAAAAAGCAGAATTTTAAAATTTATGCACCCTATAATTGATATTTTGTCAGGAATACCATCTGTGATTTTCGGAGTTTGGGGAATATTGATTATCGTGCCATTTGTATCTGATTATCTGGCACCTGTTTTTGGAAAAGATGTAAGTGGTTACAGTATTATTTCTGCCGGTATTGTACTTGCCATTATGATAATTCCCTTTATTCTGAATATACTGATTGAAATCTTTAATACTATTCCTGAGGAATTAACCGAAATATCTTTGTCGGTCGGAGCAAGTAAATGGCAAACCGTAAAATTTGTAATTGTCAAAAAAGCTTTTTCCGGAATTATTTCAGCATTTGGTTTAGGAATTTCAAGAGCATTTGGTGAAACCATTGCAGTAGTTATGGTTGTGGGTTGTATGGTTAAATTGCCTGAATCTTTATTTGATCCCGGCTACCCTCTTCCTGCTCTGATTATTAATAATTATGGGGAAATGTTGTCAATACCTATGTACGATTCAGCATTAATGCTTGCAGCTTCGGTTTTATTTATTATTGTAATCATTTTTAATATAGTTTCAAGAATAGCAATATCAAGATCAGAAGCCATTATATGAGAAACAGAATAATGAAAATTGAAGAGAGACTTTTTATTACATTGATGAAAATATCAGCATTTGTAATAATTGCTTCACTAATGCTTATTATAATAAGTATTCTTGTCAAAGGCCTGCCTTCATTATCGTTTGATATGATCACTCAAACACCAAAAGGCGGATTTTACTACGGAAAAGATGGAGGTATTTTAAATGCAATCATTGGATCTTTATATTTATCAATCGGTGCAACTATTCTGGCACTTATCATAGGACTACCTGTAGCTCTTTACATGAATGTATATATAATTAAACATAAAAGGTTTGTCAATACAATCAGATTTTTTCTGGATGTTCTGTGGGGAGTTCCCTCAATTGTGTACGGAGCTTTTGGTTTTTCAATAATGCTGTACTTCGGAATGAGAACATCACTTCTTGCAGGCATAATAACTGTTTCATTGTTTATTATACCAATTATGATCAGGGCTATGGATGAAGTTTTAAAATCTGTCCCGAGAGGACTGCTTGAAGCATCATTATCCTTAGGATCAACAAAATCTGAAACATCTTTCAAAGTATTTATAAGACAGTGCTTTCCCGGATTAGTGACTGCAATCCTGCTATCCTTCGGAAGAGCTATTGGCGATGCAGCAGCAGTTCTGTTTACAACAGGATATACTGACCACATTCCTACTTCATTATCTCAACCAACCGCAACTTTACCCCTTTCGATTTTCTTTCAGTTATCCTCTCCTATTCCTGAAGTCAAAAACAGAGCATACGCTTCTGCTGTAGTATTAATTATGATTATATTAATAATAAGCATAGTGTCCCGTATTGTTTCAAAAAAATACATAAAAAACAAAATACGATTTTAAGAATGAACAATCATTTAAAAATAAATATTGAAAATCTAAATCTGTTTATTGATAAAACCCATATTTTAAAAAATATAAATATCACTATTCCGGAAAATAAAATTACTGTAATTCTTGGACCGTCAGGTTGTGGAAAAACTACTTTATTAAAAACACTTAACAGACTAACTGATCTATACGAGAATTTAGCAGTAAGCGGAAAAATTATAATTGACGGAGAAGACATTCTTAATACATCAAAAGATAT
>JBDRPR010000055.1:0-2195 GCA_043826845.1 Bacteroidota bacterium | reverse complement strand
GTCAGAAGTAAGCTTGTGAAGTGTTCCATATAGATTCCCGGAACTATTTTCAACACAACCGGTTACTGCCAAATCAGAATTCTCCAACTCAATTATAGCTTCCAAAGCAGTCCTTTCTTTCTCGGCGTCATATAATTTTTCCCACTCAACCTGATAGTATTTGTTCAGTTTCATAATTTTGCCCCTTGTAACAACAAAAGAAGTCCCATCAGAAACTGCATGACCGCCAGTCATTATATAACCTGTATCTTTCGTTGAGATCAGGGAAATCATCCTTCCATCATCCAAATATTTGTTGCCGTAATGCCTGTCCCAGATTTTATTCCCTGCAGTATCGGTTTTTACCAGGTACCAGTCACCCCTGTACCCTTGTGCCACAAATGTATTAAAACTGCGTGTCCAGCCTCCTATCAAATAGCTGTTATCATAAGTAGGGATGACTTTATATCCAATGTCAGCATCATTTCCCCCATAGTTTTTATACCATAACATATTACCGGCATTATCTGTCTTAATTAGGAGAACATTATCATATACAACCGGGTTACCGAAAATATCAATATCAATAATTCCTGTTAAAAGGAACCCAGAATCAGTTGTACAACCACCATAAAAACCTTTAAAAACAGAATCCATTAAATAAACCTGTGTCCATAATGTGTCAAAATTATTGTCGAACTTCAACAACCAGCAACCATTTTGTGTGGCATTGTTTTGCGAACCGGCAAGAGAATATCCCTGGTTGTTCGCTATAAATGATCCGTCTGTTCCATGATACAAAGAGATAGAACTATTTTTGATCTTTTTAATCCATTTTAGGGTACCAACTGAATCAATAAATACAGTAATAATGTATACTTGATTATTCATTCCTCCACCTACAAGCACGTAACCGGAATCCACCTCAACAATATTTCTTATTATAGGTGTTGTATCGGCAATAACAATATTGAATGTTACAGATTGTGATTTTAAGGGTATTAATCCGCCACAAAGTATAATAAGAATCAGGATAAATTTACTGAATAACTGCATATATGAATGACTGTCTTTTCTGTTATTTGGTTGCTTCCTTCTAATGTATAATATTGATTTGTTTTGTATACCCTTTCATACCCCTGTTCCCGATGGAGATGAAATAATTTCCTGCCGGGATATGGCCGACATCAATATATTCAATTCCAATCTGCTTGTCCACATTTTTTGACAATACCAGCCGTCCTTCAGAACTGAAAATCTTACAGGCAGAGGGTGGTCAATTTGGACTGGCGGTGATTGGATTTTTCATCAGTTGTGTACATATGCAGGAGGTGATTAAGTATATAAGTGAACAGGGGTAATTACAGGATCCTATGCAATCCAATTCCGCTTTTTAATCACAGGATAAAGGAGAACTGCAATCAAAGCACCCGTACAATTTGCCAGAAAATCGTACAAATCCATACTCCGCTTAATAAAAACATATTGCTGCAACAGCTCAATAATCCCCCCATATATAGCAGCGATTGTAAAAGCAAGCAGGCCGGCAATAAATATCTTCAGGGAATTTTTCATGTTGCTTATTGATGATATCAGAAGCAGGGCCAGTATGAAATAGATTCCCATGTGCCCCACTTTGTCAATGTGCGGAATACCAAGGAATGGAAGTTTGTCAAGCTGATTCCCCGACAGGCTGCTTAACACAAAGATGATTACTGCCCACGCAATGGTTTTATATATATTCCTGATTTTTCTCAAAAAAATATCTTAGAGCGTAATCACTTTGTCTGCAGAAAACTGGATGTCCATAATGTCAATCATGGTAGCAAGCATTCCGGCCTCAAGCTTCTCTGACAATCCGTAATAGTTTAGGCAGGTTTTGCATGTAACGATATTCACCCCCCTTGCTTCCAGCGATTTCAGATTATCCAGTATTTCCGATCCGCTGCAGGTTAGATGCACGCCACCCGAGTAAAAAACGATGAATTTGGGAAGGTATTCTTCTGATACCATCAGCTTAAAATAGTTCCTGACCAGTGTGGCTTCCAGATCGGGCTCTGAATGTCCCATGCCGCTGGAATTGATAATAATAGCAGTATTCACTTTATTCATGTCCTGAAAATTCATTGTTTAACGGATGAAGATAATAAATTTCCTTTGCCTGCAGACAAAAAAATTATTCCCTGTGTAATTGCAGGGTTTAACTGATTCTTCAT